>JAAXZI010000142.1 GCA_012719955.1 Phycisphaerae bacterium
GAGTAGGAAGGGGGGATGTGGGGCGGGGAAGGACCAATGACCAGAAAATGTCCAATGTCTAATGACCAATGACTAATCAATGACTAATGACTAAGGACCAAGGACAAAGAACCAAGGACCAAGAACCAAGAACTAAGGACAAAGTACCAAACTAGTCACAGCGATACCACCGTTTGAGATGTCCACAGACACAGTTTGCCCGCGGCCCCAGCGGGGCTGGCCGGCATGATCCTGCCCATGGGCCCGTTGCCGGGTCCGTGACAATCTCGGCGGAGCGGAGAACCACCAATTTTGAGCCCGAAGCGCAAGCGAAGGATCGGCGAAGCCCATTCGGCAGGCCCTCGCTTGCGCTTCGGGCTCAATCGGGCACCGGCGTTTCTGTCACGGACCCCCTGTTGCCCACCCGGGTTATGCCATCCCCCTCGGGCAAGCGCGGATTGGGGATTGGATGGAAGGCACTACGCCGGCCCCGAGTGCGACGGGGCGTCTTCGCTGTTCCCGGGGAATTCGGGGGGTACGGCTTCCCCACTCTCTGCCGGGGGCAAGGTGGGGGCGGCCGGGTGGCTTTCCAGCCGGTGGTGCCGGCGGTCGTAGCGGCCGCGGAGTTCGTCCACCATGGTGCCTTTCCACAGCGGGGCCCCCGAGTTGTAAGCCGCCCGGGCGATCATGTGCCCGGCCACCGGCGTCGTGAGGCAGATGAAGAGCACGATGGCTGCCGACCGGCTGCTCACGCCGATCTCGTTGAGGAATACGGCCGCACCCGCCATGGTGAAAGCCACGCCCAGCGTGGTCGCCTTGGCCGTGGCCGACAGCCGCATGAACACATCCGGCATGCGCAGGATCCCCAGCGAGGCGAGGAACATCAGCGTCGTCCCGAGGACGATCAGGATGGAGGCAACGATTTCCCTCATCGCTCGGTTCTCCGTTCGATGAAATAGGCGAAGGCGATGGTGCCCAGAAAGAGGAGCATGGCCAGGATCACGGCCACGTCGAGGAAGACCGCCTGGTGCGTGGCCACCGCGTATACGCCGGCAATGCCGATGCTCAAGGTGCCGATCAAGTCCACGGCGACCACCCGGTCCACCAGGTTCGGCCCGCGAACCAGCCGGGCAAAGGCCATGACCAGCGACACGCCCAGCACGGGCATGGCGACATTGAGGGCAAGGTTCTCGGGATTCATCGCAGCAGCTCCAGGACGCGGCGCTCGAAAGTCTCTTTGATGGACCGGCGGAACTGGTCCACGTCCCCGATGTACATGGCGTGCACGTACAGCACGCGGCGGTCGGTGGATACGTCCAGCGACAGGCTGCCGGGCGTGAGCGTGATCAGGTTGGCCAGCAGCGTGATTTCCATGTCCGTGCGCGCATCCAGCGGGATGGCCACCACGCCCGGCCGCATCCGGGGCCGGAGCGTGATCACCTCGAAGGCCACGCGGGCGTTGGAGCGGAGCAGCTCCCACAGCACGAACAATCCGAAGCTGAACACGGTCCGCACCTTCTTGAAATAAGGCGACGGGCCGGTGATGGGCTGGCCGATCCACAGCAGCAGATAGCCGAGCACAATGCCCAGCACAAAATTCGCGGGGGTGAAATTGCCCGTCAGCATGAGCCAGGCCAAAGCCAGCAGCAGGTTAAAGGCAAGGGAGGTCATGACATGCTCCTGAATGCAATTGACAATATGGTTTCCGTTGCAAACTTGGGTCGGTTCCTGCCTGGTTGTTGGTCGCCGCGCTGCTGATTCGGTAATGGAGAGCAAGCCCGGCTGAAGCGCAACCACCAGTTCCGCTTCGCTCCACTGGTGGCTACGCTCACCTGGCCCCTCTCGGGTCCACCGGCGATGATCTGAGCGACAAACATATCTCCAGCCTCAGACTTACTCCGGCTTCAGCCGGGTTTGCGGTTGGCGCCATCGGTACCCTCATCGGCTGTCCAAATCGTGAACCCACCTCTGAGAGGTGGGCCACCCGGTCCGCGATCAACAGGAGCGAACGGCGTCATGGCCTCTCCGCCAGCACGGCCGCGATGTAGCCCGCCGGATGGGTCAACTGTTCCGCCGCTCGTTCCGCCAGGGCGAACACCGGCGCGGCCCACAGACCGATCAATACCGTGAGCGTGGCCAGGGCCGCGACCGGACCGTATAGCAGCAACCGGTCCCTTGGCCGGAGCCGTTCGTGGGCAGCGGGCTTCCGGGGGGCGGGTTCGCTCTGCTTGCCGGGCGGTGCTTTCCAGAACACTTCCGCCCAGATTTTGGTCATGGAGTACAGGGTTAGCAGGCTCACCCCGAGGGCTACCGCGACGATCGTGCCGCGCCCGCTCTCCAGTCCCGCGCGTATCAGCATCAACTTGGCCCAGAACCCCGACAGCGGTGGAATGCCCGCCAGTGACAGCGCGGGAATCAGAAACAGCACTGCCAGCCAGGCACGGACGCGATACAGTCCGCCCAACTCGCTGAGCTGATACGAGCCGCCCAACCGGTGCACGACGCCGCTGACCAGGAACAGGTTGGTCTTCACAATGATGTGATGGATGATATAGAAGATGGACCCGGCCAGTCCCGCCACGGTCAGCAGGCCCAGTCCCATGACCATGTACCCGATCTGGCTGACGATGTGGAAGGAGAGGATGCGCCGCAGCTCGCCCTGCACCGCCGCTCCCAGCACGCCGGTCACCATGGTGAACCCCGCGATCAGCAGGATGAGGTTGTGCGTGAAGGCGGGGTCCTGCACGAACAGCAGCGTGAACACGCGAATCAGCGCGTAGACGCCGACCTTGGTCAACAGCCCCGCGAAAATGGCGGACACCGCCACCGGCGGCGTGTGATACGAGGCCGGCAGCCAGAAGAACAGCGGGAACACCGCCGCCTTGATCCCGAACGCGACCAGGAACAGCATGGCCATCGCCGTGACCAGGGTCGGCCGGTCGGCCGCCGAGAGGCGCTGCGACAGGTCGGCCATATTCAGCGTGCCGGCCGTCCCGTAGAGAATGCCGACCGCGCTCAGAAACAGGGCCGACGACAGCAGGTTGAGTGCGACGTACTTGATCGAGCCTTCGAGTTGGGCCTGTTCTCCGCCGAGGGCCAGCAGCACAAACGACGAGATCAGCATCACCTCGAACCAGACGTACAGATTGAAGATGTCCCCGGTCAGAAACGCGCCGCACACGCCCATGAGCAGGCCGTGCAGAAGCGGATGATAGCCGAAGCGTTCTCGCCCCCGGTCGATACTGGCCAGCGAATACACAATGACCGCCAGGCCCATCAGCCCGCCCAGCACCACCATGATGGCCCCGAACAGATCGGCCACCAGCGTAATCCCGAACGGCGCCGGCCAGCCGCCCATCTGCGTGGCCAGGATGCCGTGCCGCCAGACCGAGACCAGCAGGCCAACCGCCGCAGCGAGCAACGCGATTGCCCCGGCCAGGCTGATCCGACGGTGCAGCCCGCGCCGGCCCCAGGCCAGCAACAAGGCCACGGTCGTCACCAGCGGAACCAGGATGGGAAGAACCAGCAGTACCCGCATACCAGCATATCCGTTCTAAACTTGCAGTTCGCTCCGGTGCGATGAGCGGCCCATGTCATGCGCGATCCGTGGATCGCATTTCGTCCAGGTCGTCGGTTCCTACGGTCTCGTACGTTCGCCTGATCAGTACCAGGGCGAAGGCCTGTACGCCGAATCCGATCACGATGGCGGTCAGAATGAGGGCCTGCGGCAGAGGGTCGGCGTAGGGCGGCTCCAGCCGGGTGGCCTCCGAAGTCGATGGAATCAGCGGAGGCTGGCCGGGGACGAGCCGGCCGGCGGTGAGGATCAGCAGGTTCGCCGCATGTCCCAGCAGCGCCAGTCCGATGATAAGTTTGGTGATGCTGCGCCGCAGCATCATGTACAGGCTGGCGGCGTAGAGCCCGCCCACGACGAATGCCAGTACGGTCTGCACGTTAATCCTCCGCCATGGAAAAGACGATCAGCAGGGCCACGCCCAGCACCACCAGGTACACGCCGGCATCGAACATCAGCGGCGTGCCGATCTTGCCCAGGACCGGCACTGCCACCGGCAACCACAGCCCCTTCAGAAACGGCTCGCCGGCCAACAGATCCAGCCCGCCGCTGGCCGCCGCGATTCCGAGCCCGATGCCGATCAGCGTGGTCGGCTGCACCTGCAGCGCCCGCCGGGCGGCGAGTACCCCCTCGGCGATCATGTAGAGGGCGAAGGCGGTCGAGGCGACCAGCCCGCCGACGAAACCTCCGCCGGGCTGGTTATGCCCGCGCAGCAGCAGGTATATCGAAAACAGCAGCATCAGCGGCAGCAGGTAGCGCGTGGCCGTGGACAGGATGCAGGATTTCACAGGCGTGGCCCCTTTCTTCCCGGCAGCAGCCGCAGCAGGGCATGGACCCCGATGGCCGCCACGGTCAGCACGGTGATCTCCCCCAGGGTGTCCAGGGCCCTGAAGTCGACCAGGATCACATTGACGACGTTCCGCCCGTAGGCGTCGCTCAGACTGTGCTCGGCATAGAACGGCGAGAGCGAGGAGGCCCCCGGCCGTGCCGTCGCCGCGAGCAGCAAGCCCGTCATCAGCGCCCCGCCGGCCAGAGCCACCATCGCATCTCGAACGCGGGATGGCCAATTGGCAAAACGCACCAGCGGCGGGAGGCGATAGACCACCAGTACGAACAGCACCACCGTCAGGGTTTCGATGGCAAACTGCGTCATTGCCAGGTCCGGCGCGCCATACAGGAGGTACAGCAGGGCCAGCCCGTAGCCGACCGTCCCCAGCGCAATGACCGCGGTGAGCCGTGACTGCGACAGGATGGCCAGCAGCGCCGCCAGCGGAACCAGCCCCGCGATGATCCACTCGTAGATCGATGGCCACCTCCCGGCCAGCAGCTTCACGACGCCTTCGCCCTTCAGCAACGCCCAGCCGGCCAGGCTCACGACCGTCAGGATGATGATGATCAGATAGAACCGCAGGTAGCCGCTCTGCAACACCCGCGTCTGCAGTGTGCCGAACCGTAGCATGGCCTCCAGGGTGAGATCGTACCCACGGTCGGCGCCGAACCGCGTGATGGTCGCCAGCGGAACCACCCGCCGCACCCGCTCCCAGGCCAGGTACAGCCCGATGCCACCCAGCACCGTCACCGCGCTGAGTGCCAGCACGACGTTGAAGCCAGGCCACAGGGCCAGGTGCGGATGAGCAGGCTGGCCTTCGACTGCCGTGGCGGCCGCTGCAAGCATTGGTTCCGTCCGCGCCGGCACGAGGCCCAGGACGAGCCCGCCCAATGCCAGAACCAGCGGGCCGAGCCACAGGGCGATGGGCGTCTCGTGAGGCATGTGCGGCATCGCTGTCCGGCGGCCGAAGAAGGGCCTGACCCCAACGAGGATCGCCGTCGTGACCAGCAGCGCATTTGCCAGGAAAGTGGCCGCCAGCAACGGCAGGCCACGCGCGGACAGCCCCCAGATCGCCTCGTAGATCAGCTCTTTACTGATGAACCCGAACGAGGCCGGCACCCCCGCGTTGGACATCGCGGCCAGGACGGCGGCGGCTGCCGTTATCGGCATGACCCGGGCCAGGCCGCTTGCCTGCCGCACGTCCCGGATGCCTGTGGCGTGATCGACGTTGCCGGCCACGAGAAACAGTGCGGCCTTGTACAGGGCGTGCGCGACCAGTAGTGCCATCGCCGCGACCACGGCAGAGCTCGTGCCCAATCCCAGCAGCAGGGTCAGCCCACCCAGCACCGAAATGGTGGTGTACGCCAGGATACGTTTCAGATCGGTGTGCAGCAGGGCCAGCGTGGCTCCTATTACCATGGTCACCGCGCCGACCGTTGACAGAGCGGCCGTCCATGCTGCCGTATCCGCCAGCACCGGGCTCAGCCGGGCCAGCAGGTAGACCCCGGCCTTGACCATCGTTGAGGAGTGCAGGTAGGCACTGACCGGCGTGGGCGCCACCATCGCGTTGGGTAGCCAGAAATGGAACGGAAACTGGGCCGACTTGGTGAACGCGCCGGCCAGGATGAGCGCGAGGAGGGGCAGGTAGGTTGCATGCTCCCTGAGCGCCGGGCCTCGTCCGGACAGGACTGATATTTCAAAGCTTCCGCCGGCCAGGCCCAGCAGTACGAAGCCGGCCAGCATGGCCAGCCCGCCCGCCACGGTGACCAGCAGGGCCTGCAGGGCGGCTTGCCGGGCGCGGGAGTCCTCGTGGTTGAAGCCGATGAGCAGATACGAAGTCAGGCTGGTCAATTCCCAAAACACGTACAGGGTCAGCAGGTTGTCGGCCAGGACCACCCCCAGCATGGAGGTCATGAAGGCCAGCAGGTAGAGGTAGAATCGCCCCAGTTGCGGATGACCGCGCAGAGAGCCTCCGGCATAGATCGCCACCAACGAGCCGATTCCGCAGATCAACAGTGCAAACAGCAGGCTCAGCCCGTCGAGGTAAAAGGAGACATTCACGCCAAGCGGCGGCACCCAAGCCCAGCAGGTGCGCACCGGATTACCTGCCGTAATGGCAGGCACATAGAGCGCGAAGCGCACCGTCAGGCCTGCCACCAGCGCTCCCATTACCCAGCCGGTCGCGCCGCGCGCAAAGCGATGGATCAGCGGTGAAAAGGCGGCAAGGGCGAAACCAAACAGCAGCGACTCCGGCATTCGTCGCTCCGATGCGGAGGGTACGGGCCGCGCGACCCACGTGGTCGGCCAGCTCAACTTTATATGGACGAAGCGGGCGGGAAGTCATCCTGTCCCTTGTGCAATCTCTGCATTGCCATACCGTCGGGGCGCACTTTCGCACGCTCCGCTCCTGAAGAGGTGGGGCATCCAATGCACAAGATTCAGTTCATTCGGGATCCGTTCAAGGCGGGCAGGATGCCCGCCCCCCGAAAGAGC
>JAAXZI010000143.1 GCA_012719955.1 Phycisphaerae bacterium
CACTACGGATTGGAGAACAACCGCGCGCAACTGCTGGCGGCGATGTTCTGTTACCAATTGCTGCTGCGCTACAACCGCTTCTGTGGCCACCGCGACGGTCAGGTCAACTGGATCCTGGATGCATTATGAGACAGGCTGCTTGAGCCGTGGCACCGACGTCTCGCCAGCACAGGCGGGCGGGCATCTTGCCCGCCTTTCTCATTTCAAAATGGGGGCAGGCATTTTGTCCGGGAAGCGGCGGCACCAGCCTTTGGCCGAGCACCCAACCGGGCCACCACAGGCAGCGCGAAACTCACCTGTCAGAAAGAGCGTTCGTCCCCCCTGCCGCCGGCTGTGGCGCAAGCGATCTGGACAACGACAATGATGTGGATCAGTCCGACTTCGGCCTCCGGCAGCGCCGCTGCGGCGGCGCGGACCAGTCCGGGAACTCGGCGTGTCTGGAATGATTCGAAGCCCGGCGGCGTGCGCCTTTGGCCGGCCTACTTCTTGTCCTTGTAATAGGCGGCGTTGATCTCGATAAATCGCTGCCACTCTTCGGGCAGATCTTCTTCGGGGAAGATCGCCTTCACGGGACATTCATCAACACACAGTCCGCAATCGATACAGGTATCCGGATCGATATAGAGCATTTCGGCAGTGGCGAATTCGGGCTCCTCTTTCGTGGGATGGATGCAATCGACAGGGCAGACCGCCACGCACGCGGTGTCTTTCGTACCAATGCACGGCTCGGCGATGTAGTGAGACATTCGTACCTCCTCTCATATTTCTGCCCGGACACGCCCATTATAGCGCGTGACGAGAGATTATATTGGCCGAGCTCGACTGGACAAGAGTTTGCAGCCGGGGCCGGCTGATGCCGCGAACCCCGGCCTTTGAAAAGGTATCCGCCCGCAGGCGCTTCCCGGTCCGGGACCTGCATGTCCTACCGTGCCGGTCCCCTTCTGAAGGATCGAACCGACAGCCCGGCAGCAAAGGTTTTGGGAGCGGGCGGCCGGCCGGCAGGCAGCCAATCAATTGCGCGGGTTTCGCCGGGCATCAGGTCGAAGAAATTATCCGAGAAACGCCCCTCCCATCGCTCCGCCGTGAGGCAGACAGCCCGGGCCGGACAGCGGGCGGTGAGTTCGATTTTCAAGCCGGCCTCGCCCCGCCGGACGGCAACACGAATGCCGGGATCGGGCCAATCCATGTACTTGCCGGGAGCAAAGTAATGGAAGTTCTCGGAGAGGGTTTCCTTGCCGCGGCTCATGCGGACATGGACCAACTCGTATTCGGGGCGGGAGAGCCCCAGGACACGAGGCTGAAGCGTTGCGACGCGTCGGGATCCGTTGGCGGGCAGACGAGTCTCAAACCTGCGCTTCTTGAGGATTTTTCCGTCCAGGGCCATGGCCGTCACATCCAGGCGCACGGACGGGTAATCGAGGCCGTCCCAGGTCACCCACAGATCGAGGTCGGTCAGGCCGAAGGGCGTGTTGGAGACCGGGCAGAAGCTGACCAGGGCAGGCGAGAAGAACCTTCGGCTGGCGTACCACAGCGCCTTGGGGCGTCCGGCCCAGTCCACCGCCGACCAGCTTGCGACGGGCCAGCAGTCGTTGAGTTGCCAGTAGAGGGCGCCGGCAGAGCCAGGCCAGCGGCGGCGCCAGTGTTCCACGCCAATCTTGATGGCGTCGGCCTGCTGGACCTGCGAGAGGTAGACGTAATCATCCAGATCGACCGGCAGGCCCAACGAATCGGCAAGGAAGCGCACGATGCGCGCGTGGCCGTCCTCGACCTTGTTGTGGTGATCGATCACCGGGCTGAACAGGCGGCGGTCCTCCCGGGCGGTAAACTCACGCACGGTAGCCGCGGCGGGCATGGCCTGGAAACCGAACTCGCTGGCGAACCGTGCGGGGTTGTCGCGATAGTGTGCAGGCCCGAGCCACCCGCCCCAGACGGACCACACATGGCAGTCGCCGAAGTTGGGATCGTTGGCCTTGGATCCCCCGTAAGGGCTGCCGGGCCAGTACGGGCGTTGGGGATCGTATTCGCGGCATACGGCCGGGAGAATGTCGTTGTAATAGGTCTCACCGGAGCGCTTACCGGTCGGCGCCCAGATTTCATCGAACAACCACTGGTTCTCGTTGTTGCCACACCAGAGAACAAGGCAGGGGTGATTGCGCAGCTCACGGACGACGTGCCGGGCTTCGCGGCGAACCTTTTCCACCAGGGCGGGTTCTTCGGGGTACTCGGAGCAGGCGAACATGAAATCCTGCCAGACCATCAGGCCGAGCTCATCGCAGAGCCGGTAAAAGGCCGGATCTTCGTACACGCCGCCGCCCCAGACGCGGAGCATGTTCATGTGGGTATCCCGGGCGTCGAGCAGACGCTGGCGATAACGCTCCGGCGTGAAGCGGGGAAGGAAGCTGTCGCCGGGGATCCAGTTCGCGCCCTTGCAGAAGACATCGCGGCCGTTGACGCGGAAGCGGAAGGACTCACCCTGTCCGTCGCGCTCGCGGATCAGCTCGACGGAACGGAAGCCCACCGTTTGCGACACGGCGTGCACGGTTGCCGCGCCCATTTCGAGAACAACCTCGACTTCATAGAGCGACTGCGACCCCATGCCGTTGGGCCACCACAGGGCGGGATTCTCGACGATCAGGCTGGTGGAGACGATCTGCGTGCCGTGGGCCAGGTCCGCTTCGACGCGAACTTCGGAAACACGCCCGTTGCGGACGGGTTTGCCGGAGGGGCTCGTTGCCGCCGCTGGCTGGACAGACGCCGCTTGAGAAGCACCGGAGGCTCCATCCGCCGGCCGTAAGCTTACGCAGACGGCGGCACTGGCGCTGACGTGGGATTCGATTTCGACATCCACGGCCAGCACGGCACGGTGCTGGTTCAGTTCGGTCGTGAAGGCATGGACGTTGCAGATTTCGGCCTGCTCCACAGCTCGCAGGCAGACCGGCCGCCAGATGCCGCAGGTCAGGAAGCGCGGTCCCCAGTCCCACCCGCCGGCATACTGGGCTTTGCGCAGCCAAAGCCGCGGCTGGTAAAACACGGACCGATACTGGTTCCGCGACTTGGCGGCCAACTCTTCCGCGACGCGGGGCGCGGAGGCGAATTCCACCTCGAGCTGATTGGCCCCGGTCTTGAGAAAAGGCCGGACATCAAATCGCCAGGGATGAAACATGTTGTCGGCCTGGCCGACCACGTGCCCGTTGAGCCGAACCGTCGCGAGAGTATCCAGCCCGGCGAAGTCCAACCACACGGCGCGGGCATCGCGGAGAAATTCAGGTTTGAGGTGAACCGTTCGGCGGTAGACCCAGTCGGCCTGCTCGATCCAGCGCAGATCGAGCTCGTTGGTGCGGTAGAAGGGATCTTCGATTTGGCCGGCGGCGAGGAGGTCGGTGTGTACGGTGCCGGGCACAGTGGCCGGCAGCCAGCGCTTGATGCGCAGCGGCGCGCGCCCCGCCTGTCGAAATTCCCACGAGCCGTTGAGGTCTATTTCCCGCATCATGCGCCCTGGTGCTCCCTCTCTTGTGGATCTGTGGGCAGTTTAATCCGTAAGAGGAGTCCCCGCTGAATTTTGCAGCGGAACGTTATCGGGACAGGTTCTTGCGGCTCCTGCTCTGATCCGGTTCGCTCAGGCAAGACGTTGGCGCCACACTGATTTCGTCAGGGCGATTAATCCAGATATTTGTGGCCGAAGGCGGCTGCGCCCGGGGAACTGCCCATGAGAATGGAAGCCGTGTTTCCCGTTTTTTCGGCATAAGCGGCGCAAGCTTCATCCAGAGCCGCGCGGGCGGCCGCGGTATCGGCCATGAGCACGGCCACGGTTCCGCCGCAGCCTCCGGCGGTGATCTTGGCGCCGTACAAGCCGCGGGCCGGTCCGTGAGCCCGAATGCAGTTCACCAGCACGTCGGTTTCGATGCTGCCCATTCCGCAGCGTTGGCCGTAGCTCCAGTGCGAGGCGTACATGAGTTCGCCAGCCTCGACCAGGGCGTCGCGCTCGCCGGTTCGCCGGGCGCGGGCCAGGCGCTCCATAAGGCGATGCGTCCGATCGTTCTCGTAGATGTGATGTTCCGTCCGGGAGCGAACCTTGTAGATCTGCTCAGGCTGGATGCGGCCCTCCAGTCCTGTCGGCTCTTTATGGGCAGCCAGGAAGTCCCGGCCGCGCATTTTGACCGGCAGGTCGTTGCGCAACCGCCGCACGTATTCGCTGGGCGGGATGTTCGCCAGGCAGCCGGGCACCAGATCACCGTTGTGCCCGCTGCCCAGCAGACGCTCGACCAGATATTGACCCATCAGGCAGGCGACGCGGTTGTCCTCGTAGCGTTGGGCATAGATCGGCAGCCGTGAGCCGATGCTGACCGCGGCAAGCGTCACCTCTCTGGGGAGCGGCAGTTGGCCGATTGCCTCGGTGCCCTGGCAGCGGATCTGAAGCAGCGCGTCGGACTCTCCGAGCAGGCAGGTGACATGGTCCACCAACCCATCCAGACTGCCGGACACCTCCACGGCCGCGGAACGGCACGCGCGCAAGAGGGCCTCCGGCGTCAGATCGATTTCGAACAAAGCGGCCATGGCCTTGGCGGTGGCGACCTGGATGGCGGCCGATGCCGCCAGGCCGACGCCGGAAGGAATATCCGACTGGATGAGCAATGTCGCGCCACCGGCGAAGTGGGGAATCTCGCCGGATTCCAGCAACGCGAGACACACGCCCGCAATGTGCCGGGCCCAGGGGGCTTCCGGGAAGGCCTCGGCCAGACGGGCGCCGGTTACGAACTGGCCGTCCGACTGGTAAAAGAGCGATAGCGGCCAGGAATATACGGAACGCCCTTCGGCATCATTCCAGCCGATGGTGTAGACCTCAAGGCGTTGATCGTTGCGCCGGCCGGCGGCCACACAGACGGCCCGCTTGATGGGCATCTGCAGCGCCAGCGTGCCGCTGAAGTCAGCCATGCCCCCCATGCAGTCCAGCCGCCCGGGGGCTCGCGTCAAGACGCGCGGCCGAGCCTGTCCCTCTGGCCAATGCGCATCACAGGCCTGGAGAAACTTCTCCATGCCCACACTCATCCCGCTGTCGGTTCCCGTTGCACTCACAACTGCCTCATCCGCCTCGATCCGCGCACTCGACCGGCCCCATATCGGCAACCGCGGCGCACTCAGGCATCTGGTGACTCACACACCTGACGGAGAACGGAGTCCTCCACGTATATGGGGGTGTCGCTGGCCACTCCCAAGGCGATAGCGTCGGATGGCCGCGAGTCAATTTCCAGGAGCGTTCCGTCGTGCCGGATGACCAGCTTGGCGTAGTAGGTGTGATCTCGCAAATCGTGAATCACCACTTTCTCCAGCTCCGCGTCCAGCTCCCGGATTACATTGGCGAGCAGGTCGTGGGTCAGCGGACGAGGCGTCAGGATGTTCTTCACCCGCCGATCAATGGCGTAGGCCTCGTTCAATCCGATCACGATCGGGAACTGCCGACCGCTTCCCTCGCGCTCTTTCAGCACGATAATCTGCTGCTCGCTGGTGTCGCTAATCACGATCCGGGCGAGGTCCATGCGGACTTCCATACTTTTGCACTCCCGATTGCAGAGCGAGCCTAATGGCCGGTCCCCAGGGTGTCAAGGGAATCCCGATCATCGCCCGACGACCCGAAACACGTTGTCGTGGCCCGGAACGATCTCGTCCGCAATTTCAATAATTTCCTTAAAGGACTCCTGTGCCTCATCCACTGACGCCACCTGATCGAAAATCCGTCCGGCCTCATAGTAGCCGCGCGAAATAATGGCGTCGCCGGCAATCATGATCGTGTAGGTGGGCGAGGCCAACAGCAGCCCCGCGGCGCCAGGGGTCACACCCGCGGTGGGGAACAGGTGGACGGACGGCGTCAGTTTGTCCGGGGCCGCCTGGATGCGCGACAACAACGCCAGTTCATCGCGTACCAGCCGCTTAACATCGTCTTCCGAAGCGGCAACCCGTTGATCGATCTCTTCGAGGTGGGCCCGCATGGCCTCGATCTCAGGTTCATGCATCAGCCAGGTGGCCGAGGAGAACAGCGACAGAGCCCGACGATGCACCGGACGAAAATTCGTCAGAAATACGGTGTCGATCTGCTCAGGACGCAGGCCAGTCCGTTCCTCCAGACGTTGTGCGAGAACCTCAGCCGGCAAGCCGGGATCGACCAGAATCGTAGCCTTACCGTCTCGGACCAACGTGGTGGTCGCGTGGCCGGCTCGTCGGGGCTCGGTCTCATTCCACATACGATTCCGGCTGAGGGCGCCAATGCTCACAATGTCGTATTCAAGACCCATTCCTTGTGCTCGCGTGTTCGCTCCGGCTCTCGATGATCGGATTCTGCGGGTTTACCCACCCTTAAAGGGACAAACCACCTCAGCGGTGGACGGCCCACACGTCCTTCCACACGCCCTTTACCTGGTGTCGCCCCCACCATCTCCATTCCGCTGATTTTCCACCCCC
>JAAXZI010000144.1 GCA_012719955.1 Phycisphaerae bacterium
ACCCGCAACGCCTCCTTGCGTGCTTCACCCATTGGATTCTCCAGGTTTCAGCGGCTTGAGCTTCGTTTGCGCCTGTATTCACGGGGGAAATCGTCACCTCAGTATACGCCGCCGCAAGTGTCATCTGGGAAATTCGGGGTAGAGGTCCTCAGCAAGTGTACGCCACGGCTCCTGAGCAGCGGAAGGTGGCAAAGAGATCTGCCGCCGCCTGCGGCTCAGGAGCCGTGGCGCATGGACCGGCTTGCAAAACCCGCCAGTCCTCAACAACCCGGCTGTCCGCAACTGGAACCGGCGCCAGATCCCGCCAATGGCCTCCCCGGCAGGCTGTGCCTGGCCGCCTTCACCACCGCCGGGTATACTTCCCGGTCCAACACAGGCAGGAGTAACGTGATGAGTGAATCGCCAGAGAATGTCTCGAACAAGATCCAGTACGACGATTTTGCCAAGGTCCAGCTCCGCGTGGCCAAGGTGCTGGAAGCCTATAACCACCCCAGTGCCGACAAGCTGATCGTCCTCAAGGTGGACCTCGGAACCGAACAACGGCAGATCTGCGCCGGCCTCCGCGGCCACTATGACCCTGCCCCCCTCGTCGGACGGAATATCGTCGTGGTGGCCAACCTGGCCCCCCGCATGATGCGCGGCCTCGAAAGTAACGGCATGCTCCTTGCGGCCAGCAACGCCGATCACTCCAAGGTCATCCTCGTCACTCCCGAAGCCGACATCGAACCCGGCGCCGCCGTCAGTTGACCTCGCTCCCAACCCTGCCGGCCGGCCATGCTCGAAGCACGGCAGGGTCCGCGGATCGGCCAGCAGACGGAAACCTGAGCCGTAAGACTGTTTCGTAGCGAAACAGCCCTCGACAGGGGTCTTTTGTTTGGGTTATATTCATGGTTCGGCGTTCCCGTAAGGAACCCGGATATAGGACGTGGGAACGGCTATCCCCTGGACAACGCCAGCGTCAGACGAATCCCCATGCCCTGGGGGCGTTCTCGCCTAAAGGGTTGTCTTATAAAGTCTTACGGCGTGAATGGTGTCAGCCTCGGCCGGCGGGTCGGTTTTGACGGGGCCTCCTGACCCGCCATGCGAAGGCCATCGGGGGGTTCCGAAGTGCCCCGGGGAAGCGGTCTTTCAACCGCGCTTGACGCCCGAAGCCGTCCTGCTAAGATATTGGGCTCGACATCTGGAAGTCATGGAGCTGTCGGGGTTTCGTTGACGCCCCGGCCGGAGTTTCACAAGACATGCGTACTGCAGCAATGAAATCATTCCTCGCCAAACCTGGCGAGGTGGGCGGCGACTGGCACCTGGTGGACGCCGATGGAAAAGTCTTAGGCCGGCTCGCCACCGAACTGGCGACCATCCTGATGGGCAAACACAAGCCCACCTACACCCCTCACGTGCTCACCGGCGACTTCGTCGTGGTGATCAACGCCGAGAAGGTGCGGCTCACCGGCAACAAGCTGGAACAGAAAGAGTACGACCGCTATACCTACTACAACAGCGGTCGGAAGGTGGACCCGATCAAGAAGGTGCTCGCCACGCATCCTGAGCGCGTGATCTGGTGGGCGGTCCGGCGGATGCTGCCCAAGAACGCCCTCGGCCGGCACATGCTCAGCCGTCTCAAGATCTACGCCGGCCCGCAGCACCCCCATCAGGCCCAGCAGCCCAAGCCGTTGGAGATCAACGTGTAATTGGATGGGCCGAAACCCGAGGTCTGCGATCCGAGATTTGAGATCCGCAATTTGAAATGTGAAATCTGAAATCTGAGATCCGTAATCCGCGATCCGAAATCCGAGGAATAATGGTGGCAGAGGAAGTCAAACCCGAAACGACAGAAGCGGCAGCCCCAACGGCAGCCCCGGCCTCCGAGCCGGCGACGGAAACCAAGTCGGCAACCATCCCCGAGCCCGACCCGACCAAGCGATACTTCTGGGGCACCGGCCGGCGCAAGACCGCCATCGCCCGCGTGCGCATCCGGCCCGGCGACGGCAAGTTCGAGGTCAACAAGCGCCCGCTCGAAAAATTCTTCACCGAAGAAAAGGACCGTCAGGACGTGGTCGCCCCCCTCAAGAGCACCAACACCTTCGGCAAGGTGGATGTGTTCGTGAACGTCAGCGGCGGCGGCATCACCGGCCAGGCGGGCGCGATCGTCCTCGGCGTGGCCCGTGCTCTGAAGGAAGCCAACCCTCAGTACGATGACGTGCTCCGTGACGGCGGCTTCCTCACCCGTGACAGCCGTATGAAGGAACGCAAGAAGTACGGCCGCCGCGGAGCTCGCCGCAGCTTCCAGTTCTCCAAGCGTTAACCCGCTCGCGCCCGAAGCGCCGGCGCGGGATATCGCGGACACCAGGCACCGGCGCCTCTGTTCAGGCGCCTGGACATCATCGGCGGCTCCGGCCGCCACGCTCAGGGACTTCCACCCCGGTACCAGTTGCCGGGGTCTCTTTTTAGGCGTATCGTCTAGCGAATCCCGACACGAGGTTTTCACATGAACGACAGCAGCAAGATTCGCGTCGCCATCATCGGTGCCACCGCCTATACGTCCCGCGAGGCCATCCGCTGGCTTCTGCGGCATCCCCGTGCCCAGATCACCGCGCTGTGCTCGCGCCGTGAACCCCAGCCGCGCATCGAGGAGATCTTCCCCGACCTGGCCGGGCAGATCTCCATGCGCTGCGAGCCGATCGACCCGCCGGCCTTCAAAGGTCGTGCGGACGTCGCCTTCCTGTGCGTGCCCAACGGCCTGGCCATGAGCCTCGCGCCTCAGTTGCTCGCCGCCGGCCTGCGCGTGGTGGACTTCTCCGCCGACTATCGCCTCAAGGAGCCGGCCGACTACGAACAGTGGTACGACAAGAAGCACACCGATCTCGAAAACCTCGAGCGTGCCGTCTACGGCATCCCGGAGTTCTACCGCGAGAAGATCCGCACGGCGGCCCTGGTCGCCAACCCCGGCTGTTATCCGACCTCGGCGGCGCTGGGCATCGTTCCCCTGGTCAAGGCCGGTCTCATTGACCCCCAGGACGTGATCGTCGATTCCGCCAGCGGCGTGAGCGGCGCCGGCCGGGAACCCAAGCCCGAACATCACTTCCCCGAACGCAACGAAACCTTCGAAGCCTACAAGGTCGGCGAGCATCGCCACATGGTCGAAATCGAGCGAACGCTCGACCCTTACGTGCGCGGTCGTAAGTCATCGGTCATCTTTACCCCCCACCTGGTCCCCATGGAGCGGGGTATTCTCTCGACCATCTATCTCAAACCCGTGCAGCCGGTTTCGGTCCAGCACGTGGCCGAGGTGTTCGGCAAGACTTATGCCAACGAGCCCTTCATCCGCCTCCGGCAGACGCCGCCCAGAACGGCCGACGTGGCCCGCACAAACTTCTGCGACATCACCGCCCGCGTGGTCAAGGGGCGTATCATTGTGTTGTCGGCCATTGATAACATGGTCAAAGGCGCGGCCGGCCAGGCCATCCAAAATATGAACGTAATGTTCGGCCTCGACGAAACAACAGGACTGCTGGGATAATAACGAGAACTAAAGACGTGAGCACGGAGAACTGAATACAGCTTCACGAGTCACCTGTGGCTTCGACTTCTACGGCCAGTTCCAAGTGCTAAGTTCTCAGTTCTAAAGACGCGAGTGGACTCCTATGCCTAACGAAACCATCACCGCCCCTCAGGGCTTCCGCGCCGGCGCTGCCGCCGCGGGCATTAAAACCAAACGTGGCGAACTTGACGTCGGCGTCATCGTCGCCGACACCCTGTGCTCCGCGGCCGCTGTTTTCACGCGTAACAGGTTCTGCGGCGCGCCCGTCGTCGTGGGCCGCGAGCATGTGGCTCACGGTCGATTGCGGGCGGTCGTCGTCAACAGCGGCTGTTCCAACGTCGCTACCGGCCAGCGCGGCATCGCCGACGCCCGCGAGATGTGCAAGCTGACCGCCGAGCGGATCGGCGCCGACCCCACCGAGGTGCTCCCCGCCAGCACCGGCGTGATCGGCCATTTCCTGCCCATGGACAAGATCCGCCGGGGCATAAACGCCGCCATCAAAGATCTCTCCGATTCAGCCGAGGCCGGCGAGCGCTTCAACCGGGCGATCATGACCACCGACCTGAAGATGAAACAGGCTTTCGAACGCGTCCGCATCGGCGGCCAACCTGTTTCCATCGCCGGCTGCTGCAAGGGCAGCGGTATGATCGCGCCCAACATGGCCACCATGCTGGCCTACATCACCACCGACGCCGAGGTCCCGCCCAGGCTGCTGCGGGCCCTCCTCCGACGGGCGGTTGAACCTACCTTCAATCGCGTCACCGTCGACGAATGCCCTTCGACCAGCGATACCGTTGCGATTCTCGCCAGCGGCTTGGGCGCCCGGCTCGCCGCCAGCAGGGACGTCGCCGCGTTCGGCGATGCCCTCCAAAGCGTCTGCGCCAGGCTGGCTTACGCCATCGCCGAGGACGGGGAAGGCGCCACCCGCGTGCTCGAAATCATTGTCGACGGGGCCAAGACCCCGCGCGACGCCCACCGGGCCGCCCGGGCCATTGCCGTCAGTCCCCTGGTCAAGACTGCCGTCCACGGCGGCGACCCCAACTGGGGCCGGATTGTCCAGGCCCTCGGGGCCACCGACGTCGAGTTTGATCCCGCGCGTGTGACCGTCTGGCTCGACAAGACCCGGCTGTTTTCCAGAGGTGCGCCGGCGCGCAATCTCGACCTGAAGAAGCTCTCCAAGCTCATGCGCCGCAAGCACGTGTCCGTCCGCGTCCACCTGGACGCTGGTGAATATCGCGACAGGATTCTCACCTGCGACCTGTCCCGCCAGTACATCGCCATCAATGCGGATTATCACACATGAGCGTCGGTGATTCGCTCTTTTACTATCCCAGCACTCTGGCCTATGACTCCCCGGAAGACCATGGGCTGGTCTACGAGTCGGTGGAGTTCCCATCGCGCGACGGAACCAAACTGCACGGCTGGCTTTTCCATGCCCCCCGTCCTGCCCAGGGCACGGTCCTCCACTTCCATGGCAATGCCGGCAACATCAGCGGACATTTCCATCACGTCGCCTGGCTTCCCACCGCCGGCTGGAATGTGCTGGTCTTTGACTATCGCGGCTATGGCCGGTCGAACGGGCAGGTAACCCGCGAGGGCACCATTGCCGACGGCCACGCGGCCCTCGATTATCTGCTCTCACGCCCGGACATCAGGCCGGATCGAATCGTCGCCCTGGGCCAGTCGCTCGGCGGCGCGATCGGGACCGTCGTGGCCGCCGAAAGACCCGAGATACGCGGCCTGGTCATCGACGGGGGTTTTGACAGCTACCAGGGCATCGCCAACTGGCACGTCCGCCAGAATCCACTGCTGTTCTGCGTCGGCTGGTGGGTTCCGCCGCTCATGATCAGCAAGGGCTACGACCCCATTGACTACGTCGACCGGATCTCCCCCCGCCCTCTGCTCATCATGCACGGCACAAGAGACGTAATCGTCGATCCCCGCATGGCCCACCGTCTCTACGAGGCCGCCCGCGACCCCAAACGCCTTTGGCTCATTGAGGGGGCGGATCATTACGGAGCTTTCCAGGACCACCTCAATGAGGTTGCCCCGGCACTGGTAGGCTTTTTTCAGACCTGTGTTGAATCAAGTGCGTGAGAAATCTTACTTCCGTTGACCGCCCAGTTGGTGTATCCTTAAATGCACGGGAGCATCATGCTGGGAGGCTACGTCATGGGGAATCGAGGGGAGGCCAGAGGCCGTCGATGTCCTTTCGTGGTCTGATGGTTGGGCGCGCGCTGCAAGTTCTGCTGGCAGCAGAGCTTAGCGTGATTACTGCGCTCGCCGCGGCCCCCGCTTCCGCCCAGACTTCTCCCGGCCTGAAAGTACGCACGTCACGAACCACGGGCAACGTAACCTTCGTCACTACCGATGCTCCCGAGGGCATTCCGGTGAAAGCACGCGCGGGGATGGCCGCACCGGAGCCGGATCACTTTCTGAACCAGCATGGCCACCTCTTCGGTGTCACAGATCCGTCCCGCCAGCTTGCCCGGGGCAGAGTCAGTACCGATAAACTGGGGCACCGACAGACAACCTACAAACAGATGCATAACGGTGTTCCGGTCTTCACCGGCGTGCTTCGCGTTCACCAGGACGCCGCCGGCCGGTTCCGCGCCGCCAACGGCCGGTTCTTCCCTCTGCCCGAAAAGCTTTCCACCACTCCCAAGTTGACAGCCGACCAGGCCGAAGCGGTCGCTCGGAAGGCTCTCAATCGCAAAGACGTGGCCCTGGAAAAGGCCGAATTGACGATCGTGGATCCCGGCTGGTACGGCGACCCACCGATCGGCCCGCACCTGGCCTGGCACATCGTTCTTCGCAGTACGCCGGCCGCTATTCGCGAGGGCTTCTTCATTGACGCCCACACCGGCGACGTGCTCGACCGTTGGGACATGATTCACCGCGCCCGTCAACGCGTGATCTACAATGGCGATGGCACCGCGGCTTTGCCGGGCCAGCTTGTGAGAAGCGAAGGCGATCCGCCGCTGGGCAGCTATGAAATTGATCGCGCGTATGACTATGCCGGCGACACCTACGACTACTTCTACCGGGCATTCGGTCGAGATGGTTTGGATGACCTCGGCTCCCCCATGATCCTGACCGTGAACTCCACCGCCGGATATTGCCCCAATGTTTTCTGGAACGGTCAACAGGTGGTGCTTTGTCATGGAATGGTCACCGATGACATTGTGGCCCACGAACTCGTGCACGGGCTGACGGAGCACACCGCCAACCTGCTCTACCAGAACCAGTCTGGCCAACTCAATGAGGCGATCTCCGACATCTTCGGCGAATTGATTGACCTCTTTAACGGTGATCCTGCCTGGCCCTCCTCTTCCAGCGGCCCTGACCTCGATGAGCCTTCCGGCCCCCGCTCCGGTTGCAGTCTCGCTCCCACCTACCCTGAAGGATATCGCTGGTTGATTGGCGAGGGCAGCAGCGAAGGCCCCATCCGGGATTTGTGGTCCCCCACGTGTTTCTATAATCCCGACGTCGCCAGCAGCATCTATCAGGATTGCGACCCATACGACAATGGCGGCGTGCACTCCGGCAGTGGCATACCATGCCATGCGTTCGCCATGATGACGGATGGCAAAGTGTTCAACGGCTACACGGTGAACGGTATCGGTCCAATCAAGGCCGGCGCCGTGTGGTACCGGGCGCTCACCACCTACCTGTCGCCCGGTTCCGATTTCGAGGACGCCTATTTCGCCCTCAACCAGGCCGCCCAGGATCTCATTGGTACGTATCCCAACGATCCACGAACGGGCCTCCCTTCCGCCGAGATGTTTACGGAGCAGGATGCCATCCAGGTGGATCAGGCCCTCCTGGCAGTCGAAATGAACGGGCCGGGCCGGTGTGGGGCCACTATCCCTATCCTGGATTCGACGCCTCCGGACGTGTGCGGGCCGGATTTCGACATTATCTTTGCCGACGACTTTGAGAACGGCTCTGCCGGCTGGACCGTTTCCAACACCAATCCGCCGACGGCCTACGACTGGGTGCAAACCACCGGGCCACTGCCTTTCGGCAGGCCGGGCAAAGCCTGGTTCTGCGCGGATCCCAACATCGGCAACTGCGGTTCCGCCAATGAGGCAGCCGCCCATGCTCTCACCAGCCCCCCCATTCAAATCCCCAGCGATCCGCTGGATCCCACGCTCATGTTCACGCATTACATAGCCAGCGAGCCGAACTATGACGGCGGCAACGTAAAGATCAGCGTCAACGGCGGCCCCTGGCAGTTGATTCCCGCCAGCGCCTTCACCTACAACCCCTACAATGCCACGCTTTTTTCGTCCTCCGGCAACCACCCGCTCAACGGCCAGCCCGCCTGGTCCGGCGTGGGAGGCGAGTGGGGCACGTCGGTGATTCGCCTCAACGACTTTGTTTCGGGCGGCGACGTCATTCGTCTGCGCTTCGAGTTTGGTAAGGACGGCTGCTTCGGCGTGACCGGCTGGTACATTGACGACCTGGTCCTCTTCACCTGTCCGGCCAGTCCGCCCGTGGCTCAGGGCGCCAGTCTCCGGACGCCGATGGGCTCGCCGGTCAACATCGTGCTGCCCGCGCAGGACGATGGACGGCCCATCCCCCCGGGCCGATTGAGCTACACCATTACCAGTCTGCCCGTCGCCGGCCGGCTGGAAGAGCCGGAGGTCGGCTTCATCACCGAAGTCCCGCACCTGCTGGCCAACTACGGTAATCGGGTGATCTATGTTCCTCTCGATCCCGCTGCCGGAGGGCCGGATCAATTTACCTATGAGGTGTCTGACGGCGGCGAGCCTCCGGAGGGCGGTTCCAGTACCGCCACCATCTACATCCAGGTCGGACCGATCGAGTACTTCACGGAGCACTTCGTTCTGGGTACCGCCAAGGATCACTTCGATCTGGCCAACAAGTCGCTCACCCTCCGGCCCGAGCAGAATCTCAACAGATATTCGGCCTGCATCGAGCCCATCATCAGTCTGCCCGTCGATCCCACCGAGCACACACAATTGATCATTGAGGACGATGGCTCTCAGCAGGTGAATCTCACCGGCGACAACGCCGTGGTGTTTTACGAGCAGTCCTATCAAGAGCTGTTCATATGCAGCAATGGGTATATCGTCCTGGACACCGACCCGGAGGATCCAGGCCTGATCGAGAGCAGTGAAAGTCTGGGGCGCCACTTCACCTACAAGCAGATCTCCGCCCTGTTCGACGATCTCAATCCCGCCGCGGGCGGCCGGATTACCTTCGCCGAACTCCCCGATCGCGCCGTGGTCACCTGGAGCGACGTGCCCAAGTACGGAACAAGCCAGCTCAACACCTTCCAGGTGGAAATGTTCTTCGATGGCGTGATCCGTATCTCCTGGCTGGACATCGGCAGCCCGGACGCCCTGGTGGGCCTGTCCAACGGAACCGGCATACCGTCCGAGTGGCTGGAAACCGATTTCTCGCACTTCCGCCGATGTCAACCCGGCGACTTTGATCAGGACGGCGACGTGGACTTGACCGACTTCGGCCATCTCCAGCGCTGTCTCACCGGCACCGACGTCCTCCGCACCGACCCTACCTGCCTGAATGCCCACATGGATATCGACGGCGACATTGATTCAACCGACGTGGAACTCTTTCTCCAATGCCTCAGCGGAGCCAATCAGCCGGGCGACCCCACATGCGCGGATTGAATGAGCGTGTATGATCCCCGCAATACGCCCCGTTTCCCGTGTGCCGGCTGGGCTCCATAGCGGCCATTACCCGTGTAGCGGCCGGGCTCCGTACCGGCCGTTTTCC
>JAAXZI010000145.1 GCA_012719955.1 Phycisphaerae bacterium
CCCTCCCGCCCTACGCGCCCGGCCGCTTTCAGTATATCATCGTGCCCCGCTGGCTTTGTGACGTTAAAGCCTCGTTTCAGGCGCCTATTGGAAAAGCACACCATGGCGATTCATCCGACAGCCATTGTTGACCGCAGAGCGGAGTTGGACAGTACGGTAGAAGTGGGGCCCTACGCGATTATCGAGGGGCCGGTCAAGATTGGGGCACGCAGCCGGATCCGTTCGCACGCCATCGTGACGGGCTGGACGGAACTGGGGGAAGATTGCGATATTTATCCCTACGCGGTGATCGGCGGCGATCCGCAGGATTTCCATTTCAAAGGCGACCGCAGCTACTGCAGGCTGGGCAACCGGGTGATGGTGCGCGAGGGGGCCAGCATTCACCGCGGATCCTACCCGGAATCGGCCACCGTCATCGGTGACGACACGGTGTTCCTCTCGACGGCCCACGCGGGGCACAACTGCGAGCTGGGCAAGGGCGTGCAAGTGCAGCACGGCGCCCTGCTGGCCGGCCATGTTTTTGCCCAGGATAAGGCGATTTTCGGGGCCCACGCGATGGTTCATCAGTTTGTCCGGATCGGCAGCCTGGCGTTTTTGGCCGCCGGAGCCCGTGTGGGGATGGATGTTCCGCCGTTCATGATATGCCAGGGAGAAACGACCCTGGTGGCCCACAACGTCGTGGGCATGCGCCGGGCCGGGTACTCGCCGGAGGAGCTGTTCGAGATTCGCCAGGCATACCGCACGCTGTATCGCAGCGGGCTTCTGTTCCGGGACGCGGTGCAACGGCTCGCCGGCATGGTCAAGACCGACGCCGGACGGCTCCTGGTGAGTTTTCTGCAGTCGGAAAGCAAACGCGGTTTTGCTGCCGGGGGCAGCCACCGCACCCGTAAGGCCGTCGGAGGCGAGGCCCGGAGCGACGCAACATCCGACGAATAATGAATTTAATGAAATAGCGGGCGCGGTGAGCCGGCGGCCGACAGAATAGCACTCCTGAGGTCCCAATTGGCCTTGAAATCGTACTGCTCAAGTGCTATATTATCCCTGACTTGGCTGATGTGCTATTCATCATGAAGATTGCCTCATGCTTTCACTCACACGAAAGACCGATTACGCCCTGATCGCTCTGGCCCACATGGCCCAGACGCCGGAAGACTGCTGCAGCGCCCGGGAGATCGCCAGTCGTTACGGGGTTCCGCTGCCCCTGTTGATGAATATTCTCAAGCTGTTGACCCGGCAGGGGCTGGCCAAGTCAGCGCGGGGACCGCGCGGGGGATATACGCTGGCGGTTTTGCCGTCGGAGATCACCCTGTACGACGTCATCAGAGCGGTTGAGGGGCCGGTTCAGCTCGTGCAATGCGCGGATCATCATTCCCGGGGTTCGTCAGAGGCGGTCAAGACGACTTGCGGACTGATCTCGTCATGCCCCGTATATTCGCCCATCCAGCTCGTCCACAACAAGCTTATTGAGTTTTTGAGCGGTGTCAGCCTGGCTGATGTCGTCAAGCAATCCCGCTGTGAGTGCGCCCCCGAGTTGGTGGGGGCTCCTGGAGACAGCTTTCGTGCAACCGTTGATCTATCTGGACTATAACGCCACTACGCCCGTGGACCCGCGGGTCCTCGAGGCCATGCTCCCCTACTTCAAAGAGAAATTCGGCAACGCGGCCAGCAGGAATCATCGATTTGGCTGGGAAGCGGAAGAGGCCGTGGAAAAGGCCCGCGCGCAGGTGGCCGCCGTGCTGGGGGCCAGCGCCAAGGAAATCGTCTGGACCAGCGGCGCGACGGAGAGCAACAACATCGCAGTCAAAGGCGCGGCCCGCATGTACCGCGAGAAGGGCCGGCACATCATCACCCAGGTGACCGAGCACAAGGCAGTGCTGGATCCCTGTAAATACCTCGAACAGGAGGGATTTCGGGTTACCTACCTGCCGGTGAACCGGAACGGACGGATCGACCTGGAGCAGCTTCGCGCGGCGATGACCGACGACACCATCCTCGTGTCGATCATGTACGCCAACAATGAGATCGGGACGCTCCAGCCCATCGCCGAGATCGGCAAGCTGTGCAAGGAACGCGGCGTGCTGTTTCACACCGACGCGACGCAGGCCTTCGGCAAGGTGCCGATCGACGTGGAGGCCATGGGCATCGACCTGCTGAGCCTTTCGGCGCACAAGATTTACGGTCCCAAGGGCGTGGGCGCGCTGTACGTTCGCCGGAAGAACCCGCGCGTGCGTTGCGAGCCGGTGCTGCACGGCGGCGGACACGAGCGCGGGATGCGCTCCGGCACACTGAACACGCCGGGCATCGTCGGGCTGGGCGCGGCGGCCGAAATCGCGGCGGCGGAAATGGACTCGGAGGGCCGGCGCATCGCCGGCTTGCGCGACCGGTTGTGGAACGGTCTGACGGAAAAGCTGGATGAGATTTATCGCAACGGCGATCCCGAGCACTGCGTGCCCGGCACGCTCAACGTCAGCTTCGCGTACGTGGAAGGCGAATCGCTCATGATGGGCTTTGAGAACATCGCGGTGAGCAGCGGTTCGGCCTGCACAAGCGCGTCGCTGGAGCCCAGTTACGTGCTGCGGGCCCTGGGCGTCGGCGAGGAGCTGGCCCACAGTTCCATCCGCTTCAGCCTCGGGCGGTTCACCACCTCCGAGGAAATCGAGCAGACCATCAAGCAGGTGACCGCCGCCGTGCAGCGCCTGCGGGACATGAGCCCGCTGTACGAGATGGCGAAGGAAGGCATCGATCTGAAGACGGTGGATTGGTCACGGCATTGAACTCAATCGAGGAGTCCTTCGAGTCGCAGGGAATCAAGTTGCTATTGGTTCCCGCCGAGGCTCCGCTTTAATCGGACATTGATTGTCGAGGTATCCTATGGCCTACAGCGATAAAGTCCTGGATCACTACAACCACCCGCGCAACATTGGCACGCTGGACAAAAACAACCCGCGGGTCGGCACCGGCATTGTCGGGGCCCCCGAGTGCGGCGACGTGATGAAGCTCCAGATCCAGGTCGATGAAAACGACCGCATCGTGGACGCCAAGTTCAAGACCTTCGGCTGCGGCAGCGCGATCGCGAGCAGCTCCCTGGCCACCGAGTGGGTCAAGGGCAAGACGCTCGACGAGGCGCTCCAGATCAAGAACACCGCGATCGTCCAGGAGCTGGCCCTGCCGCCGGTCAAGATTCACTGCAGCGTACTGGCCGAGGACGCCATCCGGGCGGCCATCGCGGATCTCAAGAAAAAGAAAGCGGCTCAACAGCCGGGCTGACCGGCCGGGCGAGCTATAATAACGGAAAGATTAAGAAGCTGATTGCAGATACAGCAGATACAGGAGAAGACAATAATGGCGTTGATGTTGACCGAGCGTGCGGCCCAGGAGGTGAAGACCATCCTGGAGCAGCAGAACCTGCCGATCGAATCGACGTACCTTCGGTTGGGGGTCAAAGGCGGCGGATGCAGCGGCTTCAGCTACTCGCTGGACCTGACCGAGACCAAAAGCGAACTGGACGAGGAATTCGACTGCCACGGCATCAAGCTGGTTTGCGACCCCAAGAGCTATCTGTACCTCGACGGCACAACGCTGGATTTCAAGGATGAGATCATGGGGCGCGGGTTCGTGTTCAACAATCCGAACGCCACGCACACCTGCGGCTGCGGCAGCAGCTTCCAGGCGTAAGAATCCTGGTCGTTCTCTTTCGCTCGCTCTTACTCCTCTTCCTGACCTTGTTCTTTACCTTGCTCCTGATCTCTCTACTGACGAGAGCAAGAGTGAGATAAAGATCAGCACTATGAGTAAGAGCAGACTGCAGCGCAAGGTCGTAACGGCCGGTACGGAGCCCGGCGCTACAGAAAACGGCCCACTTCGCGCCGTAGTGGAGCAGGAGTCAGAGCAGGATTGGGATGAGGATTGGGGCTCCCTGCGAGCTCTCCTTATCCTGAGCACAAAGCCTGCGGCCAAGGCCTGCCGTGCGGGCCTTTTGCTTTGCGCCGGGCAACGATGACGGTAAGATGCTCTGGCCATGAATACCTGGAGACCCCAAGTGTGAGCGCCCCCGAAACCTCATCCCCTGCCGTCGTGTGCAGCCAGTGTAGCACGCCCATGTATTCCCCGCTGTGCTGCGCGAGTTGCGGCGCGCTCAACCCGGTCCCGCCGGAGGGGTTGCACTTCAACTATTTCGAGCTTTTCGGCCTGCCCGCGGCGTACGACCTGGACGCCGCCGTCCTGCATCGCAGATATCTTGCACTGAGCCGCGGCGTTCATCCAGACATCCACGGCGGCGGCTCTGATGACCAGCGGAGGCAGGCCCTGGCCCTCAGCGCCGAGCTGAACAGGGCTTACGAGACGCTGCGCGACCCGGTGGCTCGGGCCGAGTACCTGCTCATGCTGGCCGGCGGGCCTTCGCCGGCCGAGGATAAGAGCGTCCCGCCGAGATTGCTGGGCGAGGTGATGACCCTTCGCGAGGAGCTTGAGGAGGCCGAAGGGTCGAAGGATGCCGAGGCGATGGAACGACTGCGGCAAACCATTGCCACCCGCCGGCAGGCCACGATGGATGAGATTGCCAACCTGTGCCGCAGCACGACCCGTGATGAGGCAATCCGCCGGCAGTTGCGCAAGCAGTTGAACGCCGTGAAATACTGGAACAGCCTCCTCGAAAAGGCACAGACGACCGCCGCCTGACCACACGTATATGAGCCAGCCGAAGGACATCATCGTTGGAATCGATCTGGGAACCACGAATTCACTGATTGCCTGGTGCGATGCGGCCGGGCCGCAGTTGATCCGCGACGCGGACGGCGAGGGCCGTGTGCCGTCGGTGCTGGCGTTCGGGCCGGACGGGCGGGTGACGGTCGGCCAGGAGGCCAAGGCCCACGCGGTGGAGCAGCCCACTTCGACAGTATTCTCCATCAAGCGGCTCATGGGGCGCGGCTATGACGAACTGATCGCCAGCGGCGAGCTGGCCCACCTGCCCTACCGCGTTGTGCAACGTACGGCCGGCGCGCCCGGCCGGGACATCGCCGCCGTCGATGTGAACGGCCGGCTGATGACCCCGCCGGAGCTAAGCGCGATCGTGCTTCGCGAACTCAAGGCCCGGGCGGAAGCGCAGCTCGGGCGCGAGGTGCGCAAGGCGGTGATTACCGTACCGGCCTATTTCGACGATGCCCAGCGGCAGGCCACGCGCGACGCCGGGCGGATCGCCGGCCTGGAGGTGGTGCGGATCATCAACGAGCCAACGGCCGCCGCGCTGGCCTATGGGCTGGGTATTCGCGGGCGAAACGCGGAACCGCTGGTCGCGGCGAAGGCACGGCTGACGCTGGCGAATCGGGAGAAGTGTACGTCAGGGGCTGGTGCGGAAGGACAAAGTGACCAGGGGTCGGCGGGACAAGGCAGCAACCAGACCGGCCAACCAGGCCAGGCCGGCGGCGCGAGGATCCCGGCGGAGGGCGAGTCGCTCATTGCCGTGTACGACCTGGGCGGCGGCACGTTCGACATTTCCATTCTGCGGCTGGTAGATGGCGTGTTCGAGGTGCTCAGCACCCACGGCAACACGACGTTGGGCGGCGACGATTTTGACCGCGAGCTGATCGGCCTTGTCCAGCGCGAGGTTCAGGCGCGGTTCAACGTGAGCATCGAATCGCCCGCCACGCGCCAGGCCCTTCGAACGCTGGCCGAGAACATCAAAGTTCGCCTGAGCACGGAGCCGACCGCCACCATCGAGATCGACCTGGGCGCCGGCCGGAAGTATGACCGCACGATCACGCGGGAGGAGTTTGAAGCGATGATCGCGCCGTGGGTGGAGCGGACCATCCAGTCGTGCCGTCAGGCCATACGGGACGCGAAGATCGACGGAGCGGAAATCGACCAGGTGGTGATGGTCGGCGGCTCGACGCGGATTCCGCTGGTTCGCCAGCGGGTGGAAGAGGTCTTCGGCCGGCACCCGTACACGGCATTGAACCCCGACGAGGTCGTGGCCCTGGGGGCCGCCGTCCAGGCGAGCATCCTGGCCGGTCAGCGTCACGACGCCCTGTTGCTGGACGTAATCCCCCTGTCGCTGGGCATCGAGACCATGGGCGGCGGCATGGGCAAGTTGATCCTGCGCAACACGCGGGTGCCCTGCCAGGCCACCGAGCGGTTCAGCACGTTCGTGGACGGGCAGACGGCCGTCAAGATCAACGTGCTCCAGGGCGAACGCGAACTGGCCAAAGACTGCCGCTCGCTGGGTGAATTCGAGCTGCGCGGCATTCCGCCCATGCCGGCCGGCCTGCCCAAGATCCTGGTGAGCTTCCTGGTCGACGAGAACGGCATTCTGAACGTCACCGCCAAAGAGGAGCGCAGCGGCCAGGAGGCGAGCATCCAGGTCGTGCCGGCCCATGGGCTGACGGCCGATGAGGTCAAGCGGATGGAGCTCGAATCCTATGCTCACGCCCGCGAGGACATGACCGCCCACCGGCTGATCGATCTGCGCAACCAGGTTACGTTCGACACCAACAAGGCCGAGCAGATGCTGGCCAAGGTCGGGGATCAGCTCACCGCCGAGGAGCGGGAAGCGATCGTGACGGCCATGCGCGAGCTGCGCGAACTGGCCGGCACGACCCAGGATGCGGACGCACTCTGGGAGGCGCTGCGGGCCTTCGATCAACGAACGGTCCGGCTGGCGGAACTGGCGATCTCGATGACGTTGAGGGAGAATTGAGCGTTCAGCAGTCAGCAATCAGCGATCAGCTTTCAACTGGCTGAACGCTGACCGCTGATTGCTGAAAGCTGAACGTTGTAAGCTACACCATGAGCCAGCAAAACCCATACATTCAAGACGCCAATACGAGGCTTCCGAAGCACAAGTACCGAATCCGGTTCCTGCCCATGGATCGCATCATCGAAGTGGACCCGGCCGACTTGCCCTATGGCGATCACGGCCGGCCGGGCAGCATTCTTGATATCGCCCTGCACCACGGCATCGACGTGGACCATGCCTGCGGCGGGGTATGCGCGTGCTCGACCTGCCACGTGATCGTTCGCGAGGGACTCAAGAGCTGCAACGAGCCGGACGACGAAGAGGAGGACCAGCTCGACGACGCCTACGGCCTGACGCCGCAGTCGCGTCTGGCCTGCCAGTGCGTCCCGGACGGATCCGCGGATATCGTCGTGGAGATCCCAAGCTGGAACCGCAACCTCGTACGCGAGTAGCCAGAGACGGCCACTGATCAGGGCCCCAAGCGCCAGCGAGGGGAACCAAGTAACAGGAAGGTGAACGAGTCAAAGCCTCAAGCGTCACTCCTGATCAACTGACGAAAGGACAACTGACCCTTCAACTGACAACTGACCACTGACAACAAGGTAACCCCCATGCCGAAACTAAAGTGGACGGATTCTGAAGAAATCGCCATTCGCCTATACGAGAAGATGCCCGACCAGGACCCTCTGGCCGTGCGTTTCACCGATCTGCGCGACTGGGTGATCGCGTTACCCGACTTTGGCGACGACCCCAAGGCCAGTAGCGAGGCCAAGCTGGAAGCCATCCAGATGGCCTGGGTGGAAGAGAAGCAAAGCCAGTAAACAGACACGCGGCTTGAGCGGCCTGATGCGGCTTCCGCTGCAAACCTGGGCAGGTTCCCGCCTGGATGTTGTTCGCCCCGCTGCCGAACGGGTGGGTGGCCCACCTCTTCAGAGGTTAATTCACGATTTGGACAACCGATGAGGGTGCCGACGGCATCAACCGCAAGCCCGGCAAGAGCCGGAGTGCGTCTGAGGCTGGAAACGTATCTGCCGCTCAGGCAATCGCCCGTGGCCCGGAGAGGGGCCGGGTGAGAATAGCCAACAGTGGAGCGAAGCGGAACTGGTGGTTGCGGGTACCCTGCGCACAAGCACCCGCACCCAACGCAGAAGACTCATTGGGAATCCGTATGACTCGCTGCGCCTATCTGGAGGCGAGGGTCTGGGCCATCCGGTTCAGCATGGGAAGCACGAAGAGTCTGTAGTCGTCGAGCACCTGTCGGGGGGAGAGGTCCTCGGACGTGGTCAGCGAGCGGGCCGTTCGGTCGAGGGCCTTGGTCAGCTCGCGGAAGGCGTGGATGGTCGCCGGGCCTCCGGTGGCGCCCGGGACGTAGACCCAGTGGCCTTCGCGCAATCGGAAGTGCACATCCACCGGCGGCGGCGTATTGGCGATTTCGATGCGGATGATAGCCTGGCCGGCCTGGCGGTCTTCGTGTTCTTCCACGATTCTCACATCCCTGGAAAAGAGCTCCAGGTGCGCCATGATGACGCCGGAGATGTCCGGACGGGGCCCGGGGGCATCCGGCAAAGCCGTATCGATGGCCTTCAGCACGGCGGCGTTGGCGGCCAGCAGGTCATCGACGGCGAGCAACATGTCGATCACCTGATCTCGATGCGCCGGGTCCATGTAGGGGCGCAGGGCCAGGTAGGCTCTGCGCTGGTAGGCATCGCGCAGATGGTCGAAAGTGGCGCGCAACGACTTGGGCGGGCCTGAAGGCAGATCAAAGTCCGCCATGACCGGCCGGGTGTCGACGTTTCGGCAGGTAAGGCCCGGGACAGTCACCATCAAGACCAGCAGCAACAGGACCTGACAACAACGCCCGGCCACCAGGCGGGCCCGGAGGGTAAGGTCAGAAGAAGCCCCCCCGCCGGAGCCGGCGGGAGATGCGAAGCGTACGGGTGTACCCCGGCCAGCGGCGCGGGTTCCAACAAACCAGGAGGAGCGAGTACTCACCGGCCGCTGAGACGCGGCGCGGATATCACCAGGGTTCTCAAAGGATACTCTATTCATGGGAATGCGATCATTGCTCGTGCCTCCGTGCCCTTCATGGTTACGCTCCCTTCTTGGGAACGCGCAAATACTTACTGGAGAAACGCGGAGCGGGCATGCCGTCGGATCGCTCGTAGGTGATGACTACCTGGATCTCCGTGCCGCCCAGGTCGATGTCGCCCCATTGCAGCGGGAGCATGTAGCCATAGCCCTGAATGGTGGGCTCCTTGCTGCGCAAGAGCAGCAGATCGACCGGTTTGAGCTCCCATTCCTTAACCAGCTTCCATTCGTTCTTGGGGTCCGGCTCCAGGCGGTCGTGAACGAGGATTTTCGGGCGGAGGATGCCGTCGCCGAAGACGCCCTTGCCTTTGGGCCCCACCAGGTAGACGGCGGGGACCACGATGCCGCGCACGCGGCTCTTGTCTTCGGTCCAGATCCAGCGGATGGGTGTCGGATAATAGGCGACCACATCCAGGATGCGGGTTTCAGTATTGGCCAGGGCCTGCCGCTCCAAATCGGTCATGGCCTGCTGGGTCGTGGGCACCCCCTTGCCGCCGAAGGCCGTGGCCCGGCCCTGGGCGCCCGCATTGCAGCCGGCGGCCAGCAGCAACAGGCCAACCGGCAGAAGCCTACCGATTCGCTGCATAGTTCTGGGGACCATCGTCTTGCCTACCTGCTTGGTTTCGCCGGGACCAGCACCGGGCCGGTCGGCTGAGCGGATCTCCCGATACGATACGTGGCCGTGTCAGACCTGGCGCCGTTGTTATGCAGGGCGCCTGCCGGAGGGCCGTAGTCTTCCGGAATGGGCCCGTACTCCTCGGCGGGCGGGGCCGTGGGGCCGAAGGGCGCGGGGCCCTCGGGACCACAGTGATCCTCGGCCTTGTCCTGCAGCTTGCCCATGAGCGGACTGCGGCGGACATCGCCCAGGATGCCGGTCTGGTCGCGCATCTGGATCGAGATCCGGCGGGCATCCGCCTCGTCGCGGATCACGTGCGGCGTGAGCACCATGAGCAATTCGGTCTTGCTGTTGGTCTTGACGGTGGCACGGAACAGGTTGCCCAGCAGCGGGATATCGCCGAGCAGGGGCACCTTGTTCTCGCTCTCATTGACGCGGTTGGTAATCAAACCGCCGATGATGATGGTCTCTCCGTCCTTGACGGTCACGGAGGTCTCGGCGGAACGGGTTTCAAAGACGGGCAGCGACACGCCGGAGGCGACGGTGACGCTGGAGGTGCCGATCGAGGAGATCTCAGGGGCGATCTTCAGGTTGACGAAGCCGTCGGGATTGATGATCGGGGTCACATCCAGAATGACGCCCACGTTTTCGTAACTGACCGAGGGCGTGACAAAGCCGGTACTGGAGATGTTGATGTCCTGGATCGTGGGCACACGCGAACCGACGTTGATATTGGCGTCCTGATTGTCCTGGACCATGATGGCCGGCCGGCTGAGCACCTCCAACCGTCCCTCGGTCTGGAGGGCACGGACCAGGAAATTGAAATCTTCGCCGGTGATGGTGAAGCTGATGCCGCCCAGGCTGCTCTGACCCTGGGCGCCCAGGTCCACGCCGAAAATATTATCGAAGCCGGAGCCCTGCAGTATGTTGTTCCGATTGAGGTAGGAGTGTTCGCTGAAGTTAAGATCCTGGAGAGCGAACTCCATGCCCATTTCCAGGCGGTTGTCGAGGGTGATCTCAGCCATCAGCACCTGGATCATCACCTGCGGCGGGGGCAGATCGAGTTCATCGATGATGTTCATGATCTGCGCTTCGAGGCGCGGGCTGTAGGCCAGAACCAGGGTATTCTGGGTTTCGCCGGCGTCCTCCACGGTCACCCGCCGTTCGAGTTGGCGCGTGGGCGCCTCACCGGCGGAACCGGCCGCGGCCTCAACCACCTGGCTCTCCTCTTCAAAATAGGCTTTCAGCGTCTCGGCCACGTCTTCGGCATTGGCATAGCGCAGGTGGACAACGCGGGTCTTGCGGTCAGGTATGTCCCTGGAGTCCAGCTCCAGGACCAGCCGTTCGACGATGCGCAGATTAGCCTGGCTGCCGGCAGCCAGCAGCGAATTGGTCCGGCGGTCGGTGGCAAAGGCCATCTCGGTGACGCCGCCCTCGCCGCCGATGGCAACCCCGCCTTCACCCGGGAACTGGAGCCGCGTAGCCCCTTCGCCGGCGCCCCGCCTGCCCCCGGTGGTCCCGGCCTGGAACAGCTCCTCGAGCGTGTCTCGCATTTCCTCAGCGTCTTCGTTCTGGAGGTGGAAGATCTGCACTTGCGCGGTCCGCAGCTCCACCGAGTCCAGCATTTCGACGAGGTGAGCCATCATGTCCATGCTGTCGCGCGGGGCAAGCACCATGAGCGAGTTGGTGGCCGGATCGGGCGTAAGGGTCACGTCCTGGTAGACCAGGCGCTTCTGCACCGGCTCACCGGTGACGGGATCCCTTTCCTTGGTGGGGAAGGTGATAATCATCCGCCGGGCGGACTCGCGCTCACCGGCGGCTTCCTGGAAGAATTCCCGCAGCCGCTCGGCCATATCTTCGGCCTCGGCGTTGCGCAGTTTGAAGACCCGCAAGGCCATATCGGTGACCGGCTGGGTGGTGTCGAGGCTCTGAATGATCTGGGCGATGTTGTTCATCAGGTCCGGCGGCGCAAAGACGATCAGCGAGTTGGTGCGCGCTTCCGGCGTGACCGCCACGGGAGGAGCCCCTTCCCGTCCGCGAAGCTGTTCCTGGAGCAACTCCCGGAGGGTATCGGCCAGCCCTTCCGCACGGGCCTGGGACAGCGGGAAAACCCGCATCTGCTGGGACATGGTGGAGGACACATCCAGGCTCTTGAGCAGCTCCTGGACAAAGGCGTGATCCTCGGGCGAAGCGGTCACGATGAGGCTGTTGGTGCCCTCGACCGACTGCACGAGGACCGGCGTGGTACGGGCCGGCTGGGCCGCACCGGCGCCGCCCCGCTCACGCTGTTCGAAGAGTTCCGTCAGGATCGGCGCGAGTTGCCGGGCGGAGGCCAGTTGCAGGGTGTAGACGCGGGGCTGGGCGGCGGGCGTGCCGGCGGCCACGTCCAGCCGGGGCACGAGGGCCTCAGCCTGCTTGATGGCATCGCGCGTGCCGGAGACCATCAGTGAACGGGTGCGCGGGTCGGGAACCACCACGTACTGGAGCTGCTTGGCGTCCTCCAGCGTTGCCTGGATGCCCTTGAGGGCCTGGTCGAGCATGTCGGCCACGCGGACGACGTCACCATTCTCAATGCGGAAGAACTGGGCGCTGCCGGTCAGCAAGGGCATGTCGGTCTGGTCCACCTGCTGCACCAGCTTCTCGACGATGGCGATATTCTCAGGCGAGGCGCTCACGATAAGGGCCCGGCTGCGTTCATCGGCGACGACCGTCACCCGGGTCAGGGCCTCGGGCAGATCGCGGGGCACGTTCGGCCCCTGGTAAACGCCACCCGTGAACAGATCGTTGATCATCTCCGCCAGCCGGGTCACGTTGGCATTGCGGATAAAGAACGTACGGATGACCGAGTCCAGCGCCGGGGGCTTGTCCAACTGATTGACCAGCCGAACGATCTCGTCGTAGTTGGCCTTGTTGGACGCGATCAGCAGGGTCCTGGTCAGCGGATCTTCGACAATGGCGACGCGCTCGCTGACCTGTTCCTGCTGGCCGGCGGCGGTGCTGTTCTGGAGCCGCTCCTCGAAGATGCTGCGCAGGGTGTCGGCCACGCGGGCGGGGTCATTGTGGCGGATAACCAGGGTGCGGATCTCCATCATGGGGGAGATCTTCTGCCGTTCAAGCTGCTTGACCAGGTTGTTGAGGGCCTCGACATCTTCAGGGTTGGCGGAAACGATCAGCGAGTTGGTGCGCGCATCAGCGACGATGACCGGATCGTCGGCGGGCAGGTTGGCCGCCTGGCGCAGTTGCGCGCGGCGCTTCCAGAGGTCCCCCATCTTCTCGACCAGGTCGGCGGCAATCAGGTTCTCCAGGGGGATGATCTGGAACTGGCCGGCGAAGCGGTTCGGCGAGCCGTCCAGTTCCCTGGCCAGCTTGGCCATCTCCTCGTAGGTTTCAGGCTCCGCCACGATCACCAGGCTGTTGGTCCGCTGGTCAGGAATGATCAGGATGTTCCGGCGCAGGGCGATGTTGGGGCCCACGGCATCACTGACCCTTTGTCGCTGGTCGGCCAGTTTCTGAAGGACGTCGGCGATGGCCTTGACGTCGGAGTGCTCAAGCTTAACGAGGCGGGGTGTAAGATCGCCGAGTCCCTCCCGGACGTCCACTTTGTTGATGATGTTCTCGACCAGGGCAAGCTGCTCAGTCCGGCCGGCCGCGATCAGGGTGTTGGTGCCCTTGTGGGCCGCGAAGGTGATGCGGTAGGCCAGGGCCCGGCCTTCGGCGTTGACGGGCACGCGGTCGTTGATGGTCGTTCGGCCGGGCAACTCGGGCAGTTCCGGGCCGGGATCAAAGAGGGCTTTCAGGTTGGTCAGAAGGGTCTCGGCATCGGCAAAGCGCAGGGGGAAAATGCGGACGTGGATTTCATCGGCCAGGGGCACCGAATCGAGCAGTTCGATCAGGGCGCGCATGGGCTCGAGGTTCTCCTCGGAGGTGGCCACGATGACCGAGTTGGTCCCTTCTTCGGCGAAGACGCGAATCTGCCTTTCGAGGTCAAGGTCGGGCAACGGCTTGGCGCCCCCGGGCCCCATCAGGATCATCTGAAGGCGGCGGAGTTGCTCCTTCATGGCGGCCGCCTGGGAGGTCCGGCCGGTGGTGGGCTCCGCGGTCAGGATTTCGTTGATCGCCCCCACCAGGTCCGAGGCGACGGCCTGCTTCAAGGGGAAGATGGCCAGCTTGACCGCGGAGATGCCCGGCGTGGGGGGGACGTCGATCAACTCCACCAGCTTGCGGATCTGCTCGAAGTCGCCCTTGGAAGCGGAAACGAGCAGACTGTTGGTGCGCATGTCCGCCCGGATGGTGGCTGGCTCAGCCCCCGGGGCGTTTCTACGCTGCTGCAGATCCTTGAGCAGATCACGCACCGCGGCCTCGGCCTCGTTGGCCTTAATGTGCTTGAGCGGAATCGGCTGGAAGAGGACGGGCTGATCCTTCTCCGCCAGGGGCTGGTCCAACTCCCGAATGAGGCTCGCGATCTCGTCGATGTTCTTCTCGGCCGTGGCCACCATCAGGAGGTTGGCGCGCGGCTCGGTCACGATGTTAACCTGATCCTCCGGCCGGGCGGCGCCGACCGTCGGCCGGTGGGCGTCATTCCACACCTGACGGATCTGAGACGCCAGCGTGGCCGCCTGGGCATTCTCCAGGCGGAAGACCCTGAAGACGGGCCTGACGCCAGGTTCGGCTTCCAACTGCGCGATGAACCGCTGCCAGATGGCCACATCCTCGGGGGAACCGCGAAGCACGATGCTGCCGTCGGCCAATACCTCGACCTCGACACGGTCGCCGGTCAGACCGGACAGCAAGGCCCCCATGTCAGCGGGCATGGTGGTCGGCGTTACCGTTTGCTCGCCGGTGGGCGCCACGCGCACCTCGACGCCGGGGCGCGTGGTGGTCGGGAGGATCGGGATCGGCAGGACGCTCGGCCGGGGCGGCGTCGCCGGACGGGTCGAGACGGTAATCCGTCGACCGCCCAATGGCGGACCACCCGGTTGTCCGGCCGTGGGGCCGGCCGGTTGCGTGGTCTGCCCCAGGACGGCCACCAAGAGAAGAACGGAAGCTGTCATCACCCTGCTCCTCTACGTCGAGTCGGTCTCCGTCCGGTCGCATGATCGGGGTCGGGCGTCGATCCTGACCTCGCGGTCTGGGCCGGAGAGGGGTTCCATCCCAATTATGGCCCGTCGCATCCAGTTCGGGCGCAAAGTCGATAGCATCCACGGCCCCCCCCGCCGCCCCCTCATCATCTGCTTCCTTCTAACCAGGAAAGCGGATGAGGTTGCGACGGGCGTCCCAAACGGGGCAGGTCGCCCAGGCCCCGCCATGGCCGCCCTGCAGCCGCACTTCAGGCACGACCATGCCCATCCCCCCCACTCAGGAGGATGGGCATGGATATTATCACCTCAGAGCTCAAAGCGTTCCAGCCCGGCAACTACCGTCTCTTGCCGTTCCGCTGGTCATAAAAGTTCTTAATAATCTGGCTTACGCCCTTGGCATCCAGATTACCGTTCTGAGGCCGGATGATAATCGCCGTCTCTCCAAAGCTTCCGCCGCGGAGATTGATCAGACCCTGTACGAGCTGTTCGACATGATCGAACAGTTCCGGCGACCCGCCAACCATGAAGGCCGGCCCGCGGTAGTCCACACCGATGGTAACCCGCCCCGCCTTATAGCCTTGTTGCTGGCGGGCCTTGGTCTCCTCGGTCTGGTTCACCGTGCGCTCGATCTCCTTGGCCCACCACTCCACATCCACGCCCGGCCGGAGCGGGATAATGCGGAAGGCGGTCTGGGCGGTCTCCTTATCCAGCCGCTCGGCCATCTCGATGATCTGCTGGAGATCCGTCTGCCGGGCCCGGACCAGCAGCGAATTACTGCCCTCATCGGCCACGATGGTCGGCACGAGGTCCGGGCTGGAAGCCTGGCGGCCGCGCTGCCGCTGCCGGGCGGTCTCGGTAAACATCTGCGTCAGCGTTCGGGCCAACTGGGTGGCGTTGGCTTTCTTGAGTTCGACAAGACGCGGCGCGCTGCCGGCGCCTTCGACCTCCTGATCCAGAGCCCTGAGCTTGGACTCCACGTGCTCGATCTGGGCGAGGGTTCCGCTCACGATGATGGCGTTCATGGTGGCCGAAGCCTGCAACCGGACGTCGCCGGCCAGCGATTCGGTCTGCCGGCCCCGGGTGACGCCGGGCTTGCGCAGGTACTCGGTCAAGAACTGCAGCGTTTCCGTCGCCTCGATGTATTTGAGGGGGATAATGCGCAGTTCTTCGTCCGGCAGCAAGGCCGGCTTGTCGAGCTCAGCCACCATCTGCTTGATGCCCTCGATGTCGGCCGGGTTGGCCGAAACAAGCAGCGAGTTGGTGTTGGAGTCGGCCGCGATGGTGATCGGCATGTCCCCCGACCGGCGGCGGCTGGACTGGTAGGTCTGCCGCAGGACTTCAGCCAGCTCGGTGGCCCGGGCGTGCTGCAGGGGGATCAGGGTCTGGCGGCCCGCAATGGGCTTCTGGTCCAGATCCTCGATCATCTTGCGGATTTCGTTCTCCATCTTGTCGCGGGTCGCGGTGACGACCACCGAGTTGGTCATCCACTCGGCGACCGCATTGACCCGGTCGGCTTCGGCGACCTGGCCGTACTTGGCGAAGGCCGTGTTGATCACCTGGGCGACCGAGCTGGGATCGGCGTTGCGCAGGGTCACGACGTGAACCTGGCGGCCCTGTTTGTCGTCGGGCGCAGCGGAATCCACCTTCAAGGCAAGCTGCTCGAGCTCATCCAGGCGTTCCTTGGGCCCGGTGATGACCACGGCGTTGGCGCTGGCGATGATCATGATCTTGACGTCCCCCAGCAGGCGGGCGCTATAGCGTCCGGTCTGCCCCGGTCGACGCATGAACTCCGTCAGGATGGTGTTCATATCCTGGGGAGTGATGTGCTGAACCTTAATGACGCGGGTGTCGCGGGCGGCGCCGGCCTCTTCAGCGTCCAGTTCGGCGACCAGCCGCTCGATCTCCTCGCGCTCTGTCGGGTAGGAGCTGATCATGATCTTTCGCTGCCCGGGGGCCAGGGTAAAGGAGGCGGGCAGCCGGCCCCGGCTGGTGGTGGCCTTGCTGGTGGCGTAGATTTCCCGCAGAGCGGTTACCACGTCCTCGGGGTCGGCATACTTCACGTCGATGGCGTAGTTCTGCCGCCCGGTGTCCACCTTGTCCACCTGCTTGAGCAACTCTTCGACCTTCTTGTGGTTCTCCTCGGTGGCCATGACGATCACGCTGAGCGTGCCCGGCTCGGCCACGGCGTTGACCGTGTCGCGGATGTTCTTGGAAGCCGCGCTCTGCTGGAAGGCGGAGTTGATGGCGGCGGTAACCGTGTAAACCTCGGCGTACTTGACCGGGTACGGCCGGAGCACGCGCTCGGTGTCGGCGTCGGGCTTGACGTCGAGGATTTTCACCAGGGCCTCGATGTCCTTGAACTCCTGCTCATTGGCCGTGACCAGCAGAATGTTGGTGGCATCGTTGGGCTGGATCGTGGCCGTGGTGGCCCCGGTGGTGCGTCGGACCATGCCGGTGGAGCGCAGGGCGTTGGTCAGGGTGTTGGCCACCTCGGACGCCCGGGCATTCTCCAGCTTGATGGGCCGGATGGTCTTCCGGCCGGCAAAATCGGGCCGGTCGAGATCCTTGATCAGACTCTCCACCTTGGCGTGGTTTTCCGCCGAGGCGGTGACCACGATCGTGCTGGTGCCGTACTCGGGCGTGGCAGTGACCTGATCGCGCAACGGGCGGTTACCGCGCTGGGCGAAGCTCTGATTCAATACGGTCACAACCGAGCCCAGATCGGCAAACTGCACGGGGTAAGGCTTGAGCGTTCGCTGATCCCCCTCGCCCAACGGGCTGTCCAGCTTGGCGATCAGCTCCTTAACGACAGCCATCTGATCCTGGGGGGCGTTGATCAGCACGGTGTTGGAGCTGTCATTGGGGGTCACCGAAACCGGGTAGCGGCCGGTGCGTTGATCGATCCGCCACTTGGTGGGGATCATCGCCGTGATGGTTGCGGCCAGTTCGGTGGCCCGCTGGTTCTGGATCTTCACCGTCTCGATCACGCTTTGCGAGGCTTCGGGCTTATCCAGATCCTTGATCAGCTCATCGACCCGCTTCATGTTCTCGGCGTTGGCCCGGACCACCACCTGCTGAGTGGCAGCTTCCGCGATGGCCACGACCCGCTCGCTGTCGCTGACCTTGCCGGCAGGCTGGAAGGCCTGGTTGATGGCCTGGACGGTGTAGTACACGTTGGCGTACTTGATGGGGAAGACCCGCACCTGGCGACCCATGCCGGCCGCCTCAGGCGTGTCGTGGACTTTGAGGTACTCCTCGATGTACTTCCGGTTGTTCTCGCCGGTGCTCACCAGGAGCTGCCGGCCGGCCGCATCCGGCACAATCGTGATGGCTTGATCGGCCGGGCTCAGGGTCTGCCCCGTGGTCCGCGCGGCCTGATTGCGGGAGTTGAAGTACTGGGTCAGCGTCGTCGCCATCTCATCCACGTTGGCGTACTTGACGGGGAACACGTGCTCCTTGATGTCAGAAGTCGCCTGGTAGTCCTCCAGGGGATTGATGATCGACGCCTTGATATTCTCCAGTTGGGACTTGGTGGCGTAGACGAACACCACGTTGGAGCTCGGCTCGGCCACGGCCACGGGCCTGGGTACGCCGACCGGCAACTGCACGGTGGCGTACAACTGGGCGATGGACCGGGCCACGGCCTGGGCATTACTCTTGGTCAGGCCGAACATGGCCGTCGTGATAGCGGTATCGCCCGCGGGCGCCTTGTCAATCTGCTTGAGCACCTTCTCGACAATGAGGTGCGCGGCCGGCGAGCCGGTCACGATAATGGAGTTGGTGCGCGGGTCGGCGCTGGCGGCGATCTGCTCGTCGGCCAGTGCCCCGCTGCCGGCGCTGCGGCCTCTCATCTGCACCGCGAGCTGGGTGGTCATCTCCTTGAACTGGGTGATGACCTCGGAGGCGTAGGCGTACTTAAGCTCATAGACGCGGATGTCGATCTTGCCGGGCTGATCGAGGGTCTTGATGGTGGCCTCGATCTGCTTGAGCAGTTCTTCGGGGGCGGTGACGAAAATGGTTCCGCTGTTGTCGTCGCCCTGGATTTTCACGCGGTTGGTCGCGCCGCGGGTACGGCCGCCGCTGCCAAGATAGATGGCCTCGAGCTTTTCGGCCACCGCCGACGCGGACGCGAAGGTCAGCTTGATCTCCTTGGGCTTGTAAGGCAGCGCACCCTGCCGGTCGATCTCCTTGATCTTCTCGCCGATCTGTTTCTGGGCGGCCTCGGGGGCCCACACCAGGATGGTATTGGTATTGGCGTCGGCGGCGATCCGGATGGTCTGACCAGCGGCGGCGCCCCGGCCCCTGCCACCAGTGCCGGCCTCGAAAATAGTGGAGAGGTTTCGGGCCATGTCGGTGGCATTGCCGTTCTCGACCGGATAGAGGACGACCTTGTTGGTGAGCTCCTCCTGGTCGATCTTGCTGATGATCTCCTCGATCTTGGACATATCCGGCTCGAGGGCCCGGACGATCAGGGTGTTGGTGCGTGCGTCAGAGGCGATGCGAACCTCGCCGGAGCGCGAAGCCTCAAAGCCGGTAAGCCCACCGGCCAACCCGCCGGGGAAGCCGGCGCCGTTCCGGCCGCCGCGGCCGCGTCCTCCACCCTGGAACAGCCGTTCAAGCTGGCTCGCCACCTGCTCGGCGTCGCCATGCTTGATGGGGAAGGACTTGATCTGCACCGGAATGGTCTGCTCCTCGAGCGTATCGATAAGCTTCTGGACGAGGGCGATGCCTTCCTTGGGTGCGGTGACGATGATCGTGTTCGTGGTGGCGTCGGAGGTCAGGCTGATGTCCTTGGAGGGATTCAGCTTGAGCTGCTTGCCCTCGTTCTCCACGCCGGGCTGGCCGGGCTGAGCCTGGGCGCCGGCCGCGGCCAGGTTGGCCTGCAGTTCCACCTGCAACATCTGGGCCTGGAGCTGCTCAATCAGATCCTCAGCACCGCCGCCCCCCATGCGGCCCATACGGCCCATGCGGCTGCCAAAGGGCGATCCCATCATCATTCGCGTACGCGGATCCTCGATTTTGAGCACGGCCTTGATGGCCATTTCGACGTCGTACGCGTTGAGCTTCTTGAGCTGGAAGACGCGGATTTCGGTGGTCATCTGGTCGCCCGGCCGGTCGATCTTGAGGATCAGTTCGGCAATGGCGGGGAAGTCTTCCTCGGCCGCGCGAACGATGATGGTTCGCGTGCGGGCATCGGCGAAGACGCGGATGCGCTGGCCGCTCAGCAGGCCCTTCCTGTCTTCCTTACCCTCTTCTTTGGCCCCTTCCTCCTGACGCCGACGTCGAGCGGTGCTTTCCTCGTCCTCGCCGTCCCCGTCCTTGGCGCCTGCGGGCTTCTTGGGCTGCTGAGCGGGCCTGGGTTGGGCCTGCTGCGGCTGCCCGGCCACCTTGTCGTTGAACATCTGCTCCAGGATGGCGGCGGCGATGTTCACATCCACGTAGGTCAGCTCAAAGACGCGGATGTCACTGGGCGTCTCATGTACGCCCTGGAGCTTCTTGATCTGCTCCGCGATGTCCTCGATGAACTTCTGGTAGGCTTCCACATCCTGGGCGGGGCCCACGATATAGACAGCCTTCTTGTCCTCGTCATAGCGGATCTGGAGCTTGCCGCTCTCCCGAGCCTGGAGGGCGGTATCCATGATGGTCTTGTGCTCCCGGGCGCGGGAATCGCTCTTGTCCTCAACGGGGACCGATTCGGGATCGGGCCCGGCGGTCCTGGCAACCGCTGAATCCGGCGACGGGGCCGGGGCGGCGGGCGCCTTCGGCTCCGAGGACGCCTTGGGCGCCGGGGCCGGAGCGGCGGCCTGGGGAGCCGCGGGGGCAGCCGCGCGCCGCGTGGACGGGCGAGCCAGGACCTGCAGCGGCGGTTCGGCCTCAGGATTGGCAGCGACCGCGGGTCGCGTGGTTGGTCCGCCGGCCGGTCGGGTGGCGGCGGGCCGGGTGGTTGTGGCCGGTCGGGTGGCCGGCGTAACCCGGGCCTGGGCCAATCCGAGGGCGGATACGGCGCTGCGCAACTCGTTCAATTCATTGGTCGGCACGAACGGAGAAGCGCCACCAACCTGCCGCGCCCCGGCGTCCGTTGAACCCGCCGGCGCGGAAGTCTTGATGGGGTCGTACCAGTGCAGCTCCTTGATCTCCTTGAGAGGATCTCTTCTGCCCAGACCAGGCACGGGCTGAATGACGACCTTTTCGCGCTGATCCGTCGGCAGGGACTGTTCAAGCGTGTTGATCACCTGGACGGGACTGACATCCAGGGCGAGGAAGCTGATCACGTAGCGCGGCTCGACCGGCTTCTCTTCGAACTTCTTGATCCAGTTTTCAACCTCCTTGAAGTGCTCGGGCTTGCCGGTGACGATGATCTGGTTGGCGTAGGGGAACGCCTTGACATAGGGCGCATCGTAGCCAAAGAGAGTCAGCAGGATGCTGTCCAGCCGCTTGGCGGTCTCGTTGACGTCGCCCTTCTTGATGTCGTAGCACATGGCGATCTCGCCACGGCCGGCGCCGGTGACCGCACGCCCCAGTTTGCTGTCGGCCATCCGGGTTTCTTCCTCCGGCTGCCGGTCCTTGAGGTCGATGATCTGCTCAATCATCGGGATCATCTCGCGGCTGGCGGAGACGATCAGCGTGCTGTTGGCGTAATCGGTCTTGACCACCAGGGAGGCGCCGGCGCCCGAGCGGGAGCGACGCGATCCGTAGGAGGATCGGTAGCCGAAAGAATCGCCGCTTCCGCCGCCGACCATGTCCTCGATCATTTCCGCGACCTCATAGAGGTCGGCGTGCTGGATCTTGTAGACGTTGATGATGGGGCCATCGCCGGTGGCCTGGGCGTCGAGCTGCTGGATCAATTTTTCGGCCTCGGCGACCTTGGTCATCGGACCGCGCAACATGATCAGGTTGCTCGACTCAATGGCGGTTATCTGCAAGCCGCTGTCACTGCTGGAGTTGGAGTCACCCATACCGCCGTAGCCGCCCCAGGGGAACCAGGAACGGCGCCCCCTGGACCGGAAGGAGGAACCCGACGAAGCCTTCTCGTCCATCGCCTGCTGGACGGCCGGCACGATGTCAGCGGCCTTGCCGGTCTTGAGCGTAATGATCTTGGTCGTCGACGGCGTCGGGGCCTTGTCGAACTCCTTGAGCAGCTCCTCCACCAGCGGCATGAGCGACGCCGGGGCGGAGACCATGATCCGGCGGGCGTTCTTGTGGGCGGTCACGCGCGGGGTGTTGCCTCCGCCGCCGAACCAACCGCGGAAACGTCCGGTGCTGCTCTTCTGCTGGAGCTCCTCGAACTTGGATTCCAGCAGCGGCTCGATGATTTCGACGATATCCTCCGGCCGGGCCTGATCCACGTCGAAATGCCGGATCTCGAAGGACAGGTCGGTGGTGGTCTTGAGCTTGAGGATTTCCTGGACCTTCTGGTCAACCTCGGCCATCTTGTTAGCCGGGGCGGATACCATCAGGATATCACTGCCGTACTCGCCGATGAACTTGATCTTGCCGGAGCCGGAAGCTCGGCGGCCATAGTCGCTGCGGCCGCCTTCGCTGAACAGCTCGGAGAGGTTGCGGGCGATGCCGGCGGTGCCTTCATAACCGACGTTCTCGATCTTGTAGGTCTTGATCTGGTTGGAGCCGGAGCTGTCGGTATCGAGTTCCTTGATAACCTGCTCGATCTGCTCCATCTTGTCCTTGGGGGCCATGACGATGATGCTGTCGAGGGTGTCGATCAACTGGATCGCGCCGGGCTTGGAGGCGTTGGAGCGGCCTCTGCCGCCATAGTCATAGCCGCCGTAGTAGTAGTCGTAACCGCCCCGCCGCCGGCCGGCCCGCGAGCCGCCGCTTGCGTTCTCGAACATGGACTCGAGGATATTGCGCAGATCGGCGGGGTCGGCGTGCTGCAGCACGAAGGTCTTGCGGATGATCTCCTGCTTCTCGTACTCGGCGTCGATGCTCCGGGCCAGTTCCTCGGCCTTCTTGAAATCCTCGTCCGAGGCGGTGACGAACACGCGATTGGTGATTTCCTCGGCCACCACGCGCACGGGGACCTTGTTGGATTCGGTGTTGCCGCCGCCGTAGGGGCTGTAGTAGCTGTAGCTGCGCCGCCGGCCGCCGCTCTCCTCGAACATGTTCTCGATCATCTCGGCCACGTAGGTAGCGTCGGCCTTGGCAAGCTGGATAGCGCGCGGCTGGGCCTTGTCGGCCGCGGTCGGCTGGTCCAGCTCGGAAATGAGCTCGCTGGCCTTCTGATGCACCTCGTCGGAGGCGGTGATGATCAGGGCGTCGCTGTTAGGGCTGTACTGGAAGGACGGGGCGTCTGAGGACTCCCCCCCGCCGTAGGAGCCGTAGTAGCTCCTGCGCCCCCAGCGGCCACTGCTGCTCATGCCGCCCAGCGTCTGCCCGAGGATCTCGGCCATGTTGGCCGGAGTGGCGTGCTTGAGGCGGTAAACCCGGGTCACGTTCTTCGTGCGGCTGCGTTCATCGAGGTCGCGAATCAGGCGTTCGATGTCCGTCCACATGTCGCTGGTCGAGACCACGATCAGCGTCTTGGTGCGCGTCTCGGCGATGAACCGGGGCAGACTGCTCCCGCTGGAGCCCCCACCGCCGTATCCGCCGTAGGGGCTGTAACGGCGCGACCCGCCGCCGCTCTCGGAATACCGGCTGCGCAGCACGTCGGCGACGACTTCAGGATCGGCGTCCTTGAGTTGCACTACGTGTTCAACGGCGTCGGCCGCCGGATCGACGTCGAGCTGCTGGATCAGCTCCTTGGCGTCGGCAATGTCCTGGGGCTCGCCGCGAAGCACGAGCACCTTGTCGTTCGACGGATCCGCCGAAGCCTGGAACTGGACCTGGCCCGGGGAGGTCACGCCACCGGGTCCGACGCGCCGTGGACCGCTGCTCAATACCTCGCGGAGCACGCCCGCCACGCTGCTGGCGTTGGCATGCTGGAGCTTGATGTATTCGTAGCTCTTGGGCGAATCGACGTCGAGCATCTGAATGTACTGCTCGATCTGGACCATCTCGTCCTTGTTGGCCTTGACGAGAATGCTGTTGCTCTGGGGGAAGGGCATGATGACGGCCGTCGTACCGACGGTGGTCGTCATGTGCACCACCTGCTGCGGCTGACCGGGCGCGGGCGGCGCTCCCGGCGGTCGCGGCTGCCCTCCGGGCGTTCCCGGCGCCGGGGTGGGCACGGCCACCGGCATGGTCTTGCCCAACAAGGGACGGATGGTCTCCACGATCTGATCGGGGTTGGCGTACTTGAGTTTAAACAGCTTGGCCTTGGTCTGATTCGGATCCAGCGGCAGGTCGATGTACTTCTCGAGGTACTCCTTGACCAACTCGTGCTTGAACGGCGTGGCCTTGATGACCAGGCGGTTGGAGCGTGAGTCCTCCTGGATCTCGACAATGTCGTTCATCGAGCTGCCGACGGTGCCCGCGGCGGCCGGCGTCGGCGGTCGCGCACCAGGGGCACCCGGCGTCGGGGTGGGCGTGGGGGCCATCACAGGCACCGCTCCGCCGGAGGTGGGCAACATAGCCCGCAGCATACGGGCCGCATCCTCCACCGAGGTGTATTGCAGCGTGTAGGTCCGCAACGGCCGGGGTTCGGGGTCCTGTTTGACGTCCCACTTCTTGAGAATGTCAAGCTGATCGTCAATGAAGTAGACGAACCCGGTCAACTGCACGCGACCGCTGCTGGGCTGGATGACGGCGCGGGCGCCATTGAGCGGCACCAGGTCGTTGGCAACGGTGGCCAGCGTCTCGGGCAGCTCATACCGCGGCTCGTACACCACCGAGGCCACCTCCCACTTGGGTAGTTTGGCCTTGAGGTACTCCTCCAGCGTGGAAAACATGTGGTCCGGAGGGATGTGCCGGTACCATTCCGACAGGGCGCGGATGACCAGGTAATCGCCGCGATGAACGACCCAGTAATTCAGGTCGAACAGCAGCATGTTGTACGTGGTGAGCATCTCGTCGTAGCTGTACGTGCGGACGCCCTGGAAGGTAATCTTCTTGGTATCCAGCTCGCTCTTCTGAATCAGGCTGGTGACGACGGTCAGGCCGCTGAAATCACTGATGTCCTGGAGCGTCTTGCTCAACGGCGTATCGTTCCAACTGATGATGTAAAGACGATCCTCCGGGGGCAGGTTCCAGTACTCGACCGGGTTGGCAGCAAGGGGACCGCCGGGCGTCGTCGCGGCGGTCGTGCTCCCGGGCGTCGTGGAGGTGGAGGGCGTAATGGCCGTGGGGCCGGCCGGGGCCGCTGCAGCGCCGGCCGGGGTCCCTGTGGCACCGGTCGGGGGCGTGGTGGCGCCGGTCGGCGCGCCGGGTGCCGGCTGTTGGCCGCTCGGCGGCATTATGGGCGGTCTGACGGGCGGTCGTGGCGGTATCGGCGGGGTCATACTGCCGGGGGTAGGCCGCGTGGAGGTCGGGCGCGGCTGCTGGCTGGGAACCGGCCGGGTGGCGGGAGCGCCACTCGCTCCGGATCCGGCGCGGGCCTCGGCGCGGGCTTTCGCTTCCAACTCGGCCAGATGCTCTTCGTCGACGGCCTCGATCTCGCCGGCCTGAATCTTCATTTCCGGCGCGGAGGGCTCGTCAGCCGGTTGGGTCTGGGCGGCCGCTCGCCGCTCGTTGTACTCGCGCATGCTGCCGGGCCGGTTAGAGCCACCGGCCGGACGGCTTGCGGCACGAGCGGCCAGGCGATCACGGATGCGAATCTGCTCTTCGGTCTGGCGGGCTTCGCGCTGCGCCTGTTCGCGGTTGCTCTCGGTGGCAGGTTGAGCCAGGGAGGCCCGCAAGCCCAGTAACCCCAGTCCGCCGACCGCCAGCAAAGCCATCATCGCCAGGCGTCGGCTTCCGCACATCGCGTTCCCTTGCCGTATCGTCATCGGTCCATGACCTCCATCATGCTCAGCCATTCAGGAGCCAGTTCGCCTCCGGCCAACCGCCTCCCCCGCCGGGAAGCCCCGGCGCGAGGAAGATGCGAATAGGTTATCCGTCTTTGCGAACTTGTCACACCTGTGAATCCTCCGCCCCGAGAGGGCGTCAGATGGTAGTCCTTCGTCGCCAGGCACAAACCGGGGGCTTTCCCCTATTCCCGTGCGACAGGCGCGAAAGTTTAATCTGCAGCGACCGGTGGATGGCCCGCCTCTTCGAAGACGGTCGAGACGTCCGCCCCGGAAGGTGGCCGTCCCCAGACAGTGTCTAACGGTCTGCCGGTGGACTGGCCATTCAGCCGCCCGTATTCGGGTTGTCTGCCGGCCGCTGTGTTATACCCGTATACTTATCCCTCAGTTTCACCAGTTCGTTGTAGATGTCGCCGTACTTGTTCTGGAACTCAGCCTGGTTCTTCATGCCCGGCTGCACTTGTGTTCCGATAGGATGAAAACGCCACTCGGCGGGCTTGTCCTTCTCCGTCTTCTCCGACACCACGCCGCGCGGGTGCAGGTAAACGAGAATTCCGTCGAAGAGCTGCTGGCCCACCTCAACCTTCCGTTCCGGGGGCTTGGGGTTATTGGGGTTCCGCCGGTCCTCCAGAATCACGTACTGCCCGACGGGCGAGCTGAGAATCCGGGCCACGGTGAACTGTGCGTCAACCGGGGTCTGCGGAGGCGGAGGCGGGTCACCGCCCGAGGGGCGTTCCGGTGGTTTGGGCTTTACCCGGAAGTTCCACACATCGCCCCTGGTAGTGATCTCCATGCCCTCCCAATCTTCGTGGATGGTATCCACCCGCCAGTAATATGTGCCCGGCTTGAGTCCGTCGCGGTGAATCGAAGTCTGGCTCCTGGCCGGCTCAATGGGCGGGTCATTGAAAGTCGGTGTTCCTGAGCTGAAAAAGACCTTATACCCGATGACTTCCTTGCCTCCAGCGGCCCAGCGCAGATCAACGGCAGGCTGTTCGGGCTGGGGCAACTCCGAGCCATTGGCCGGGTTGGGGTTCGCCGCCTTGATCACCACGTTCTCATAGGGCAGGAAAATCTTGCGTTTCACGATGGCCTTGTTGTAGCCGTCCAACGAGGTCAGCACCGTCCGCGGCTTCTCCTGGTCTTCGGGCACTTCGGGCTTGTCGGGGATCACGCGCGGGACCAGCCGGATCGGCGGCAGGATAGGCGTCTCCAGGCTGGCCTTCAGATGCACCATGCCCTTCTCCACCTTTGCCCTGGACGAAGCCGACAGGGTGAGATTCTTGAGCCGCACCTGGTATGGCCGGCCGTGCAGGCGGAACAGGAAACGCACGAGATCACCCATCTGCCCGTCGGCATCGAGCGATGCGGTCAGCACGCGAACGAAATCTTTCTGACGGCGGCCCGGCTTGCCCACGGGGGTGGTCCGACTGAGGGCCAACCGTACATCCTGCAGGCCGCACTCCTCGGCCAGCCGGTGCAGCTCGTTGCGCAGGCGGGTCTGGACCTCGTTGAGATCCATGGAGAGCGTCTGGCGTCCGTAATTGCGCCACAGGTCGGCGCGTTCGACGGCCAGGTCTTTGTCGCGGCGGACCTGGTTGCGCTCATTCTTTTTCCTCTCGATCTGCCGGTCGAGGTCGGCCTTGGCCTGGCGGTACTGGTTGACGCCCCAGTAGCCGACGAAGACCACGGCCACCGCGCCGACTGCGATCGCAAGGTTTTTCTCGCGTGAAGTCATAATCGATTATCGCCTCGCTGTGCCTGTCTGGGCCATCGACTTAATCTGAATGATCACATGGTCGGTAACGGCATACTTGGGATCATTCGCTTCGGCCGCGCCTCCCACCCGGGCCGTATAGAGCGGCTGCAGCTTGCCCTTGGCGTCCTTCTCCTTGATCTGCCTGACGGCCTGGACGATATTGCCGGCCTGGAACATGTCCGTGGCCTGGACCTCCAGGATAATCTCGCCGCTCTCCTTGAAATCGACCTTGGTCATGTAGACGTCTTTGGTACTGGGAAAGACCTCCGCGATGCGCAGCAGATGATCGATCCAGTAATTGTTCTGCCGCTGCCAGTCCTCGAGGTCGCCAAGGAGCTTGGCCAATTCGTCGCGGTCAGCCTTATCGGAGTTGAGCTGATCGATGTCCCGCTGGATGGTGGCGATCTCGGCCTTGCGCTGGTGGAGCGGATAATAGGCGGCGATGGCCCCGAGGGCGCACAGACCGACAATGATGGCGGCCTTGTACGGCACCTGGCGGATGCGCTCGCGGCGCTCGCTCTCGGGCTCTTTGGGGGCCAGCAGGTTGAAGTAATACAGATTCTCGGTGACGCTGCTCAAGGCCAGGCCGATTGCGGAACTGAAGGGGGCCGCTCCGGCATCCTGGTCCCGCCACTTGAGGTTCGGGGGCGTACTGAAGACCTGGGCGGGCGCACCGAAGCGTTCCTGGAAAGCGCCGAGCACCGAGTCGTCGATGGTAGCCGTGCCCGCCAGGATGATGCGGTCGATCTTGGCCCCGGAGTCGGTCGAGCGGTAAGCCCCCAGCGTCCGGTTCACCTCGACGAGCAGGTCGTCCATCGCCGCCGAGCCTTCGACGGTCAGTTCGCCTTCCACGGCCCCCACCGTCGCGGAACGCGAATACGCCAGCCGGCCATCGCGGATCACGTCGATCTCGGTCATGGAGGGGCCGATGTCCACCACCAGGGTCCGGCCGGTCTGCTCAACGCCCGCGTTGATGGCCGCCATGTTGGCGTAGGGGCGAAGGCCGACGCGCTCCAGCCGCAGGCCCGCGGCGGTGATCGCCTGGCGGTAATAGTCGATGATGCTGTTCCGAACCGCCGCCACCCACACGTCCAGGGTGGCATCCTCCCCCTTCGCAGGGGACACGGCGAAGTCGATGACCGTCTGGTCCTTGGCGAAGGGCAGGTCCTTGGCAATCTGGATGTGCACCATCGCAGCCAGTTCATCCTGCGTTCCCTTGGGCAGCGACAGCAGGTTGAGCAGCGCGTCCTGGCGCGGAATGTTGACGATGGCCCGCCGGGCGCGAACCCGATGCTCGGCCAGCGTCTTGCGCAGAAGCTCGCCCATCGCCGCCGGGTCGGTCGGCTTGGCCGTCATGGGCACGCGGACGGCGGTGCGGACCTTGACGCCGCTGCGCGAGGCACCGGCTTCCAGGATCCGCAGCGACCGCTCATCCCAGTCGATGCACAGAATGTCGCCTTCACCGATTGGTAAACGCAAAGCCTTCACTCCTCTCATCGTCCCACACGGGATAACCAATCCCCAGGGACGTGATATCGCGATAGTATTTGAACTGGGCCAACTGCCCGCGCATCTCGACCACCGCCTGGATTCGTTTGACCGTACCCACGTGGTCGGCAAAACCGATGGCGTCAATCGTAAACTGAAGCGAGCGTGTGGTCACCAGGTTTGAGATCAGGGCGAACTTCTCGGGCGTGATCGCGCCGGACGTGACCAGCCACGCGATCGTGAGTTTGTCCGCCGGCTCCAGCGAGGCCCGCTTGGAGATGATAGACTCAACGTCCTCCTCCTCGAGCACGGGAATCGTGCGCAGTACCGGGGCCGGGGCCGTGTTCACGTTGATCAGCCCGGCCATGACCGGCGAATTCCAAGTGCACAGCCGGTCACAGAGCACCGGCATATCGGAGACTTCAACCGGGCTGACCAGCGGCGTGCCGCCCCCTGCGCCGGAGCCTCCACCCTGCCCACCGGCATTGTCGCGCCCACGGCCACGACCTCTTCTCCCACCGGGCCGGTCGTCGCCGAAGTCACCATCGCCCGGGCCACCGCCAACGCCGTCACCCGGCGGTCCGGCCTGCCGGCCGCGCCCCCGGCCACCGCGGCGCGAATCGCCCCCGGCGTCAGGGCCGTCTCTATCCATATTCCCATCGGCGGCATCGCCCCGATTGGAGCCCCCCCGTCCGAAACCGCCCCGGCCACCGGCCCCGCCTCCGCGCGGCGGACCGCCGCCGGCGCCGTCCTGGTCGTCACGAATGCTCTGGGTCAGGCGGATGTAGGTCTTGGAGTCGGAGTCCAGCGAGGCGAAGCGGATCGCAGGGGACAGGTCGTTGCTGCTGCGCCGCCCGGGCCGATTCGACTCCTCATCCTCGAAAGCATCGTCGCCGCGGTCATCGCGATTGCCGCGATTGTTGTTGCCGCCGCCAAAGCGGCTGTTGTTTCCACCGTCCGACCGATCGCGCCCGTTACGGAAGCCGCTGGAGCGGCCACGATTACCGGCGCCACCCTCCTCGTCATCGAAATCTCCCGACTCGTCGTTCCGACCGCGGTCGTTGCGCCGGCCCATTCTGCCGGTTTCCTCTTCCTCGCCGGCCCATTCGTCGTCGCCCATCTCCTCGTCGGCCTGGTCATCTTCGCCGTTCTGCTGTTGTTCGTCGTCCGTCCGCCGCTCAGCCTGGCGGAACTTCCGGGCATAATCACGCCACATCTGGTCGTGATTGGAGGTGCCGTCCTCGTAAACCTCGAGCCCCAGCAAATCGCCGATGGACCTGAACTTGTAGCCGCGTCGCTGAGCCTCGGCGATGAAGTCGATCACCTCCGGCCGGATCTCCTCGGTGATGTGCGTCGGAACCTTGGATGCAAATGCGGCCAGCCCGCCCGCCCCACCGCCGGCGTCGCCGCCAGCGCCTGGGTATTGACCA
>JAAXZI010000146.1 GCA_012719955.1 Phycisphaerae bacterium
CCCAAGGCGAGCGTCCTTCGTCGGCCCGGAAGACCGAAAATACCTCGAAAACGGGGCAGGCGCAACGGGGGGAGCGCTGTACAATGGCGGAACACAGCCCGGCGGCGTAGCCGGGCAAGGTCAAATGGGAAATGTCGGATTGAGCATTTCAAACGCAAGTACGGCGACCAGCACAAACACCTGCCGGTCTGGATGGCGGTGGAGATCATGGCGTTCGGTTCGGTGCTCACCTTCTACCGGGGCTCGCCCAGACGGATCAAGAAGGGCATCGCCAGTATTTTCGAGATGCCCGAGCGCGTCTTCAGTTCCTGGCTGCTGACGCTCAACACGGTCCGCAATATCTGCGCCCACCACGGCAGGCTGTGGAACCGCGAGTTCGGCACGGCACCGATGATCCCCCGCCAGGATAAATATCCAGAATGGCACCAGCCACAGCCCTTCAGGAACAGCCGCACCTTCGCTGTGCTGACCATCTGCAAGTGGTGCGTCGATCGCATCGCGCCGCAGAGCCGTTGGGGTATGCGGCTACGATCCCTGCTGAGCGAATATCCGAGAATCCCGCTGGACGAGATGGGCTTCCCAGCCGATTGGGAGAGGTCCCCTATCTGGGCGCCTTCAGTGGGAGCCTGACCATGAGCGCCCAATTGCGGCCTTGTCGCGAATACGAAGCTCTATCCTAACCACCCAAAGCAGAAAAACCTGTAATCCTCGAAAACCACGGACCTTATGAGTCGCGTCGACGAGTGTTGTCACTAACTCGAGAGCAAACGATTGGCTTGTGCCGGGGTTCGCTTGGGGCCCGAAGGACGTCGAAATATGACGCCGAAGACCACCTTGTCCGGATGTGCGGATCGGTGACCATCGAGCTGGCGTTTCAATCGTTTGATTAATGTCTTCACCGAAGCGTGGTTCCAGATCGCTTCGGGAATATAAGACTCGTACTGGATGGCCTCGTAGTCCTCGTGGCTCACGCTAACCCGCTAAGCATCACCACTGTCTGTTGGTACAGTATGTTCCATGTTCCGTCTCGTACATGGTCCTCTCCCAACGTGGGCTCTCATCTCACGGCCCCAATAGCTCCGTGTGGATCACTCGGCATTCCTTCAACCAGCCAACGCGCCACTCGGCCACGGTCCGCTTGCGGTGCGCCTCATTGTTCGTGTCTGCTGAGCTAACCATATCTATGCGCTGTCAGAGCCGGCTGCCATGATGGAGCCATGAGCACGAGAGACGTTACGGCGAAGAGCTGGGGGCGAAGTGTTCCGCAACACGAAGGCCCGTAAGTCTCGCGACTTACGGGCCTTATGAATCGGGGCGACTGGATTTGAACCAGCGGCCTCTTGGTCCCGAACCAAGCGCTCTAGCCAGGCTGAGCTACGCCCCGGGTGAACTGATAATGATAGCACCTCGGCTCAATTCCGCAAGTCAGCGCCCCAAACAAGGCCGTGCGTCGCGCAAATCCATCCCCTAAATCATTAAAACAAAGGATGTTACAACGTCACATGCGTCTCTCCGCTCCCCCGGCCGGCATCGGGTTTGGCCATTCTTTGTGGCGGGGTGGCGCGGGAACCCGGAGGGCGTGTATCTTGCACGACTTTGAGGCGGGCAGGATGCCCGCCCCCCGAGGGATGCCCCCTGAGGCGGGCAGGCTGCCGGCCTGTTCCCGCCGGCTTATTTCGAGTATGAATGTGTGCGACTGAAAGCCCTGTGCGGCAGTGTGGTTCCAAGTGGCCCCCGACGGTCCCAGGTGGATCCCGATGGTCCCAGGTGGACCTCGATGGCCCTGGTGGCCCCCGATGCTCCTGCCGGCGCCCCGGGCGAAATGGGAGTTGTTCATGACCCAGGATGTACCAGATGCAGTTGTTCCCTCGGCGGGCGAGTCTCCCGCCC
>JAAXZI010000147.1 GCA_012719955.1 Phycisphaerae bacterium
GCTCCGTACCAGCCGTTTTCGGGCAGAACGGCCGGTACGGAGCCCGGCCGCTACGATCTTGCGTTGTCGTGGGGACGGACTTGCGCTGTCGTGGGGACGGACTCCGAGTCACCCCGTGCGTCTGAGGACGGCAGGGACACCGGCTGGAGGCCGAGTGGTGCCTGCGAATCGATCCGTCAGAGTCGCACGGTCTGACCGGTGAGGATGCTTTGTTTTTCGGCCAGGGCCACGGCCACGGCGTTTCGGCTCTCCTGGGGCGTGGAGATTTGCGGGTTTTCGTTTTTCTCCGCGCAGGAGAGGAAGTATTCGATCTCGGCGTAATAGCCGTCTTCGCCTTCGATCTTGGGGGTTTCCGGCGCAGCGCCGTTGCGGAAGACGGTGAGCGGTTTTCCGCTGGCCAGATCGAAAACGATGGCAGCCTTCTCAAAGACCGCGGTAAAGCCCATGTTGAAGCCGAAGCCCGCGGGCATGTCCCAGTAACCTTCGAGCTGCACCACGCGGTCGGGGCCGCAGTGCCAGAGGGCGGTGACGCGATCGATGCCGCCGCCGGTGCGCTGATAGCCCTGGGCGGTGATGGCCTGGGGCATGCCGACGAGTTGGATGGCCCAGTCAACGTCGTGGACGTGCAGATCGAGCAGAGCGCCGCCGGAGTTCCTGGGATCGAGGATCCAGCTTCGCCAGGAGTAGTCGGGGGTACTGGCCTGGCGGCGCAGATGGAGGGCCTTCAGCGCGCCGTAGCGCTGGTCGGTGATGCAGTTGCGCAGGTAGACGCACTCCGGCCAGAAGCGGATCACCTGGGCGACCATGAACTTGCCTTTCGCGTCGCGGGCGGCCTCAAGCATGCGATCGCAATCCTCGACGGTCAGGGCCATGGGCTTCTCGCAGAGCACGTGCTTGCCGGCCTTGAGGGCGGCGATGGCCATTTCGGCGTGGAGGTAGGTGGGGATGCAGAGGTCCACCATATCGACTTCGGGGTCGGCGAGCAGCTCTTTCCAGTCGGCGTACTGGCGGATATTGCCGAGGTCGCGCTTGGTGCCCTGGGTGTCGGCCACGTTGCCGCCCACCTTGGACCAGTCGCCGGCACGGCGGTCGGGTTCGAGATCGCAGAGGGCCACGACCCGCGCCCGTGCGCCGAGTTTCTCATACTGATTGAAGTGGTTGCGACCGATGAAGCCGGCGCCGATGAGTCCAACACGAATCATGATGTTCCTCCAATTGGGCGGGATGACGGACCCGCCGGTTCACTATATCGCTCACCGAATCCAGGCGGCATGACGGCTTCGCCGAGCCGAAGGCCGCCGCACGTTGCCGCCACATCCCCCGGGCGGACAAGCGACCTGCCGGTTGGATTCAGGCGATCTAACGGATCAAAAGCTTAACACGGCGCGGGGGCCGTGTCGCGTGTGATTTGGATTGTCAGCACGGCTGGATTGATATCACGCTGTGCTATCCAGCGACGGGTCGTTGGTCCCACCGCTACGCCGTGTGCACGGCCCTTGAGCCATGATGCACAAATCGTGCTCCTTCTTGTTCTCCCTCGTTCACGATTACTTATTTTCTTGCATGCCCCAACTCAGGTGGGGGCCGCGGAGCGTTGGGATTCGGGTTGCGGACGGCGAGGTCGCAGGGTAGGCTGCCGGACTGAAGCGAGCGAGGAGGTGCACCATTCGCAAGAGCATTTCCATTTGGATCGGGTCGTGCTGTTGTTTGCTTGGCGTGATGGCTTCGGCGCACGGGTTGGTACCCGCCGAATCGGCATCCCGTCGTTGCGTTGAGCTGGGTTGGGAAGACGATTTCCGCAGCGATGCCGGATGGTTGGCGGAGCCCTGGCTGGCGGACGAGCCGGACGAGGCGGCCAGCGCGCGTTTCGGCCCGGCAGGAGCGGTTTTCAAGGTGCGGGCCGGACGGGGCATGGCGTGGACCCGGACGGTCAATCCGGTATGGGTGAAAGAGTTTCCCTTTCTGGAGATTGTCTGGGGTTCGGAGAGCGGGACGACGGCGGTTGGCCGCCCCACGGTTGTGCTGTCGGACGATTCCACGGGACCGGTGACGCCCGACGCGCTCAACCCCGAGAACCCGTTGGCCAGTGGCGGAAGCCTTCAGCTCGGACCGCTGGAGCCGACAGCAGGGCGCGTGGTGGTCGATTTGCGCGAGAAGTACAAGTCCGACCGCGTGGCGCGAATCAGCCTTGCGTTGGAGCCGGGACGGGAGGCGGTGGAGGTCGGGATTCGGTGCATGGCGTTCTGGGCTTCAGACCCGCGTCAGGCGTCGGTGGCCGTTACCAGCCGGCCGGCGGACGTGAAGGCGGTCTCGCTTGCGCCGGTGACTCACCCGACGACCGAAGGCGGCTGGGAGCCCATCAAGCCGACGGGGGGCACGGCCGTCACATCGGAGTGGCTGCTCAAGGCCCTGCCCGCGCTGACGGACTGGCCGGGCGAGAACCAAGTTGAGCTGGAGGGGATCCGATTCCAACTGGGCGGTGCTGAGCATGCCGCCTACGCCACGGGGGTCATGGGGCTGGAACGGGTGGAATTTACCGGCCGGTGGCGAGGCCGCGAGCTCGGCTTATTGCTGGCTGCGCGGGCATTCGGCAGCAAGGTCCCATGGTTCAGCGACGCGACGGTTCGGCTACGAAAGGACATCACCTCGCCGCACGAGCTGATCGTGCGGCTGGATTATGCGGATGGCAGTTCGCAGCGGCACTTCCCCTGGTCGGTGGCGCGGAAGGGCTACGTGGTGGATGCCCGCCCGGAGGCCTGCGTGGTGCCGTTGGCACCGGACAAGGACCTTGTCCGGGTGGTGGTTGAGGATCGGATGACCTATGGACAGGTCTTTGTGCTGGCGGCGAGCGTCCGGCAGGGAGCGGGGCCCCGGCTGTTCCCGGATGCGCCGCCGGTCGCGCCGGCAGTCGAGGACGGAGCCGGCCGGCAGCCCGAGCCGATCCAGACCCGCTGGTCGCGCGAGGGGGACCGGCTGACGGTGGAGAATGCGTGGATTCGCCTGGTGGCCGACCTCTCGACGGGGCTGCGGATCCGGGAACTGGATCTGGTTCCGCTGGGACGGCGTCTGGTGGCCGGAGAACAGTCACCTTCGTGGGTCGAGGTCCTGGGGGCGGACGACCGTGCGGTGGCGATGACCCTGCGAGACGTTCAGCAGACGCAGACGGATCGCGGCTTGACGCTGGATCTCAACTGGTCGCTGGCGACAGAGGGCAAGGGGCTGCGACTGCGCGTGGAGTTTGAGAACACGGGTACGGTTCGGTTTGTGCCCACCCTGGAGAACGAGGGGCGCCAGCCGATGAAGGCCACGCTGCGGGTGGTGAATCTGCGCGGCTTCCAGGCGGCGGAGGCAGCCGATAATGGGTGGTACCTGATCGGTACGTGCAACGCCTTGCTCAGCGACGAGAATGTCCAGACAGTCAGGGAATACGGAACCGCCTGGCCGCTGCCTCTGATCGATCTGTTCAGCTCGCGAGGCGGCGGCTTGGGGCTCTATGTGGCCGACCGCGCCGCGCTGGCCAAGCGGCTGGACTTCAAGCAGGCGTCCGGCAGGGCGGACGTGAGCATTCGCTTTCTGCATCTGGAGATTCCGGCGGAAGGGCGGTTGGAGTTGCCGCCGGTGGTGGTGGTGCCCCATCTGGGCGACTGGCACGCGTTGCTGGCGGCCTATCGCGACTGGGCGTGGAGCGCGTTTTCGCCCCCGGCAGCGCGGTTGAAGGATCTGTTCTACTGCCGGCGGGATTATCCGCTGGGCGGGACCGGCTACCTGTTCGATGTTCGGAAGATTGAGTACACGCCCGACCGACTGATCGAAGAGGCGGCGACCAGCCTGGGTGGGCTGGACATGATTGACATCTCCGGCTGGGCATTCAACAAAGCGACCGGCCGGGTGGGCGATTATCTCACCAACGACCTGGGCGGGTTGGCGGAGTTGCGCCGGCACGTTGAAGCCGCGCATGCGCGCAAGAAGAAGGTGGGGTTGTACTTTGAGGGTTACCTGATCGACCGGCGATCCAGGCTGGCTTCACGGGCCCTGCCGGCGTGGCAGTTTGTCGATGCGTCGGGAAAACTGAGGTGGTGGTCGGGAGAGATGGAGTTCTTTGCCTGCCCGGGCGTTCCCGCGTGGCGGGAAGAGCTGGCCAGGCAGATCGCGGCGGTCGCGCAGGCGACCGGCGCTGACGCGGTATACGTGGATCAATTCGGGCAAACGCCGAGCGGCAAGGCCTGCTGGTGTCCCGATCATGGCCACCCTGTCCCGTCAAACCCGGCTCACGAGGAGCGGATCATGCTGGAGACGATCCGCAAGGCCCTGGACGCCCACTCGCCCGACACCGGCCTCTACATCGAGTACATCCCGGGCGATGCCGTGATGCCGCTGGTGGATGCGGCGTTCGACCTGAGCATGTCGCATTGGTCGCCGGGCGTGCATCCGACGCGGCTGCCGCTGTACCGCTACGTGTTCCCGGAGATGGCCGCTTTCCAGATGATGGGATACGGGATCCGGCCGGTGCCAACCGGCGTCGAAGACCTGCATCGCAGCGCTTTTCACGGGCTGGGTCTGTGGCTGAAGGGCCGGGCGGCCTCGTGGTATACGCCGGATTTCGGAGAGCTGGCTAAGCGGCTGTGGGCCGTTTACGAACGGCATGGGGGGACGTTCCGGTCGAGGTCCTGCGAGCCACTGATTCCCACCCTGCGGGCAGGGCTGTACGCGAACCGGTTCGAGGGGCCCGGCGAGACCATCATCACACTGTACAATGCCAACTACTCGGATTGTGTCGGTGAGCTGGTGCGAGTGCCGCTCCCGCCGGACTGGGTGGTCGAGGACCTGTTGACGAACCGGGCTGTGAAGGTTCGTCGCGAGGGGGCGTCGGCGGTGCTGAGCGGTTCCGTTGAACCCTGGTCCGTTGGCATTTACCGGCTGGGGCCGGCGAGGCATTCGCGCGACAGCGGAGGCTGATCCGGCCGGCGGTGAAGTGAGCCGTTACGGGATGTGGTCCGCTTCGTGCGTCTTGTTTGCGGCCACTATAATTGAAAGGCTCATTGTTTCAGGAGACACGCTTGAGCGAGGCGTCATGCTCTTCCACTGATCCCACGCAAGAGATTGAATTATTGCGCGCGCGGATACGCGAGCTGGAGCGGGGCAAACCCGAGCAGTACGAGCGTTCGCTGGCGTTGCTGCATGCCGCGCTGGAAAGCACGGCTGATGGGTTACTGGTTCTGGACAATGACGGCCAGATCGTCTTTTTCAATCAGCAATTCGTGGACATGTGGAGGCTTCCCCCCGAGGTGGTCGCCACGCGTGACGACAAGAAGTTCCGCAACCACAGCGCTACGCAAGTCAAGAATCCGGATGAATGGAGGCGGCGCATCGAGGAGTTGCACCATCATCCGGATGAAGAGTGTCTGGACGAGATTCATTTTCTGGACGGCCGGATTTTCGAGCGCTATTCGAAGCCGCAGCGGGTTGGGGGGATGGCGGTCGGCCGGGTCTGGAGTTTTCGCGACGTAACCGAGCAGGGGCGGTCGGAGCAGCGTCTCCGCGAGAGCGAGGCGCGCTATCGGCACCTGGTTTCGCAGGCCCCGATTTCCATCTGGGAAGTGGATTTCACTGAAGCGGGACGGCGTATGGAGGAGCTGCGCCGGGAGGGAGTGACGGACCTTCGCGAACACCTGGCGGCGCGTCCGGAGGTCTGCGAGCAGTTGTTGCGTCTGTTGCGCGTGCTGGACATGAACGAGGCGTCGCTGGCCCTTTTCGACGCTTCTTCCAAGGAGGAGCTGTTTGACGCCCTGCCGCGCTTGTTCACCAGCGAGACGTACCGGGAATTCGGTCTCATGCTGGGGGCGTTCTGGGAGGGGCAGACGCAGGTGGCCGGTGAGACGCCGGCGGTGACGCTCAAGGGCCGGCCGATACACCTCCTGGTGCATTGGGCGTTCCCGGTTCAAGACGGCCGACCGGGGCTGTCCCGCGTGATCGTGGTCGTTGACGACGTCACCCAACGGGTCAGGCTGAAGGATGAACTGCTCAAGGCCCAGAAACTGGAGAGCATCGGCCGGCTGGCCGGCGGAATCGCCCATGATTTCAATAATCTGCTGGCGGTGATTGTGGGGCAGGCGTCCATGCAGCTTCGCAGCGGGTCACTGCCGGTGCGGGCCCGCGAGTCGCTGCGCGACATCCTGCACGCCGCCGAACGAGGCTCCGCGCTGACGCAGCAACTACTGGCATACGCCCGCGGTGGCCTGCAGAAGCCGGTTCCAGTGGACTTGAACGCGGTGGTGGAGTCGGTGATGAAGATTCTCCGGCGGATCATGTCCCCGCAAGTGGAGTTTTCATTGGAACTGCTGCCCGGCCTCCCCCGGATCATGGCCGATCCGTCGCAGATCGAGCAGGTGATCATGAACCTGTGCCTGAACGCGGGGCAGGCCAGTCCGGTGCCCGGTCGCGTGGAGGTGACCACGGAGACGGCCACCATGGACGAGAGCCGGGCCGAGCAGTTGGGGCTGGCGGCCGGGGAGTACGTTCGCTTCCGGATCCGCGATTTCGGCCGGGGCATGGACCCGGTGACGCTGGAGCATATTTTCGAACCCTTCTACACGACCAAGCCCGACGGGCGGGGCATGGGGCTGGCGGTTACGCTGGGCATTGTTCAGAGTCATCGGGGCCACATTGAGGTGGCCAGCGCCCGGGATCGCGGGACGACCATGACCGTATGGCTGCCGGCCCTGGAAGCCTCCCGGGGAGGCGAGTCCGCGCCGGCCAAGCCGCGTCCGCGGACCGCGCCGCTGCCGCGCGGCTCCGAGACGGTGCTGGTGATTGACGACGACGCGGCGGTCAACAAGACCGTGGAGACGGTGTTGTCCTCTCTGGGTTACTGCGTGGTGGGGCATGTGGAACCGGAGGCAGCCCTGACCTTCATGGAGAGCAACGCGGAGGACATACACCTGATCCTGCTGGATGCCAATTTGCCGCGCTTCACGGTGGGCGAGATGTTCGAACACGCACGGCGGCTGTGCCCGCAGGCGCCGGTGCTGCTGGCCAGCGGATATGATCTGCACGAGCAGTGCCGGCCGTTGCTCAAACGCGGGGCGGCGGGGTTCATACAAAAGCCGTTCTCACTGGTGACGCTGGCGACGGCCGTGCGGGAGGCGCTGGATGCCGGACAGCGGGAAGGAAAGTTGGGGGAGTAATACCGGATTCCAAGTGAATCTTGTGCGTTGGGTGCCCCGCCTCTTCAGAGGTGGGGGCGCGAAGATTCAGGCGATCAGCAGCGGGGCGACCAACAACCAGGCAGGAACTGCCCAAGTTTGTAACGGAAACCTTGCAAAAGGGTAGGGGCCCCAAAGATGAAGGCCCCGCGGGGAAATTGTGTGCTACGGCTCATGAGCCTTGCTGCAACGACTCCGACATTCGGCACGGCTCAAACTCAGCAACTCACATGCCTGCGGGGCAGGCGACAGGGACGGAAGAACCTCCGAGATTGAATCCCCATGAGTCTCATGGCTGCTGTTCGGCTGGCAGCGGGTCGGCGGCCGGCAGAGGCGATGAAGCGTCCGTCTCCCGAGGGGCGGGATCCTCTGTTTCCGCCGCGGGCGAAACGTCTGTTTCCCGTGCGGGGGAATGGCCCGGCTCCGCAACGGGCGTCTGAGCCGGTTCCGGAACGGGCGGGGCGTCTGGGACGCTGGCTTGCGCGTCACCCGGCGGGTCGGTGAGGCCTTGCACCTGGCGGGCGAGTTGTTCGTAGTCCTTGGCGCCGTTGCTGTCGGCGGCGTAGTCAAAGATGCTCTTGCCGTAGCTGGGGGCTTCCGCGAGCTTGATGTTCCGGCGGATCATGGTCTCAAACAACCTGGCATCGGCCCAGGGGACGGGCGTGTTGCGGGCGGCCTCGAGGAAGGAACGCACGTCGTCGATGACCTCGCTGGCGAGGCGCGTGCCGGCGTCGTGCATGCAGACCACAATACCGGTGACTTTCAGCTCGGGGTTGATCCGGCGACTGACCAGGGAGACGGTTTCGAGCAGTTTCCCCAGCCCCTGCAAGGCCAGATAGTGGGGCTGAAGCGGAATGAAGACCTCTTTCGCAGCGCACAGACCATTGAGCGTGAGCACGCCCAGCGACGGGGGGCAATCCATGAGTACATAGTCGTACTGGGGGATCCGGCCGTTAGTTCCGCCGACGTGCTGGTCGAGCAGATCGCGGAGGATGACCTCCCGGCCGACCACGCTGACCAGTTCCACTTCAGCGGCGGCCAGGTCGATGCTGGCGGGGACGACCCACAGATTGCTGCCGACCTTATTGCGGACTTTGGCGATGCTGGCTGAGCCGGTGAGCAGTTCGTAGCTGCCGGGCAGCCCGGCGGTGGGATCCTGCCCAAGATGCAGGGACAGGTGGGCCTGGGGATCGAGATCGATCAACAGGACGCGGTTGCCGGCCCGGGCCAGGGCGGCGCCAAGATTGACGGCGGTGGTGGTTTTGCCCACCCCGCCTTTCTGGTTAATGACAGCAATGCGTCGCATCAGACCTCCTCTGCCGACGGGCTCCGGCAAGCAGCGTTCACAGTTGGCTGAGCCGAGTCGGGGACCTCGCGGACGAGGCAGATTGTAGAGGGATTATAAACGCGAGCGCCCGAGTCCTGAAGCCGGCGGAGCCTGAGGCGGTGAACAGAACGGGTTGGCGGGGACTCGGTGCCGTTTGCAATACACTTGCCGCGCGCCGAATGAGGTGGGCAGGATGCTTCGTCCTCCAGGCAATGAGGCGGGCAAGATGTCCGCTCTCCAGAAGTTCAGGCGGGCAAGATGCCCGCCCTCCGGTAGTCCAGGCGGGCAGGATGCCCGCCCCCCGCAGGGGTTACCGGGCGGCGGTTTCATCCTCGACTTCAATAACTTCTCCGGTTTGCGCGTCTATCTCGATTTCGAGGAACCTACCCAGGCCCATCAGGGCGATTTCGTAGGTTGCCCGCCCGCTGTCCATCTCCAGCTCGATCTCGTAGGGCTCGGCCAGGACCTCCTTTTGCGCCCGGGCGAGGGCCTCGAAGAAACTCAGCCGGGCCAGCGTGCGGGCCTGAAGGGGATCGTCGACGGAATAGTAGATGCGCCGGGGCCGCGAGGCGTTTTCGAGCGAGGCGTCCAGCACTGTTTCGTAAATTTTTCCGTCCTGTGCGTAAGTGACGATATAGACGGGATTTCGGTTTTTCGTCGCCAATCGCAGCTCCAGCAACTTGTCTTCGCCGAACCTGTCGATCACCTTCCGAAGGGCTTCGACCAGGGGCATGGATACCTGTTCCATGGCTCTGCGGGCCTCAGCCTGTTCGTGGGCCAGCTTCGCCTTGGCGATGGCCTCCACGAGCAGCGCGGGGCCCAGCAGGGGGACCTCCACGAGCAACGACAGGTCGATTTCCGGGCGGGTGCGGACCGATGCGGGGTCGAGAGGGTCGCCGCCGACGCCATATCGGGCCCGCAGGCTGTCGGGGTCGCGAAGCACCTCGGCATTCTGTTCGAAGAAGTCGCCGACATGCTGCCAGTCCTTGAGCAGTACCGCGCGTTCATCGTAAGTGACATGGCGTCGGGGGTTCACCACCAGGGGCAGCATTCCGTTGGCCACGTAGGCTTCCACGTCGGTGGGGCGGTCGCCGATGCCGATCAGGAGATGAGGCGAATGGTGGCGCAGGGCCGCGACCGACCGCTGCTTGAAGGAGCCGGGCCAGCACACATCCACTACCCGGGCAGTAGTGAGCACGATGCCGTCTGGAAAGCCTTTTTCGGTCAGCCACCGGCGGGTATGGCCGGTGAGCCACTGCGGGCGGGCGGTCAGGTATGCGATGTCAAAGTCCTGGCTGATGCGCGTGAGCACGCCGAGCGCGTGCTCGATAGGGCGGGACCGGTCCGTTCCGATGCCGAAGACCAGGGTGGGGTAGTCGGTGATGGAAATAGTTTCATCAATATCAACGATGATGCCCACGCGATGCGGGTGACGGCCGGAATCGGGAGCGGTGGTTGCGGGCGGAATCGTTCGAGCGATCGGCTCCGGCCGGCGCGTGGACGTATGGCACCCGGGCTGACTGGCCAGGAACCCGAAGCACAGGAACAGCAGGAGAGAACCACGGACAATCGCGCAGGTATGAGTAAGCATAGCCGGTTCCAGTGTTGCCAACAGGCGGCATTATCGCCGTTGCGGGAGGGTTGGCAACTCTATGACCGTGCGTGAGCGGGCGACACGCCTGTGAACACGCCGCCAGACCGTGTGTGCCACTGCTGTCGACCGCCGTGGCACACAAGTTCAGAGGCGTTCCGGCACGGCGGGAACGCCAGGAGAAGATCACGCGTCCAGTTGGTCGAGCAGACGGCGAAGCGTGTCCTGTGCGTCTCCGAGCAGCATGATGGTTTTAGGATCGCGATAGAGAAGGTTCTCGACGCCGGAGTAGCCCGGACGGTCGTCCAGATTGCAGACGATGACGTTCTTAGCTTCATGGGCCTGCAGGATCGGCATCCCTGAAATGGGCGTGTTGGCCTGCTGGCTGGCGGCGGGATTGACCACGTCGCAGGCGCCGACGATGAGGGCCAGATCCGTCGTCGCGAACAGGGGATTGACCTCGGCCATCTCACGGATCATGCCGTAATCGACTTCGGCCTCGGCCAGCAGCACGTGCATGTGCCCGGGCATGCGTCCGGCCACGGGATGAACGGCAAAGATGACCTCCCGGCCCAGGCCGGTGAGCTTGTCCGCCAGGCGCGAGACTTCTTCCTGGGCTTCCGCCAGGGCCATGCCGTAGCCAGGCACGATGATGACGCGTTGGGCTGAGCGGATGACGTCCAGCGCGCGTGCGAATGGGTTGGCAGCCTGGGAGGGCGGCGCGGATTGATCCGCCGGCGCTGAAGCGACAGGTGTCGAAGCGGCCGGTTCCGGGGCGGCAGGCGAGTCAATAACGGGCCCTGCTGCAGCGGTCAGGGGCTGGGTACTGGCCGGAGCATCCACCGGCAAAGGGGCGGAAGGGACGCTGGCCACCGATCGCCCCGTCAGGATGGCGACCAAGTTCCGGTTCATGGCCCGGCACATGACCTGCGTGAGGATCATGCCCGAGACACCCACCATGGCTCCGGCGGCGATCAGGAGCCAACTGCCGATGCTCAAACCGCAAAAAGCCGCGGCCACCCCGCTTCCGGCATTGAGGAAGGAAATCAGCACGGGCATGTCGGCTCCGCCGACGCGCACGGAGAGGATGATTCCCAGGCCCCCGGCTACCACGATCAGGGTCAGCCCAAGAAGCTGCAGCAGACGCGGGTCGGAGGTCCGCGTGGCAAGAACCATGATGAGCAGCGCCAGAGCGGCCAGACCGCCGAGAATCCGGCTATGGTGAGGTAAGACGACAGGTTTCTGGGCCAGCCATTGGGCCAGCCGGCCGGCAGCCAGGAGGCTTCCGGTGAAGGTGGCCGTTCCCACCACGATGCCCAGCAGGGCGGCGACTTCGGCTGACTGAGCTCCGGGTGAGCTTGTGCTCCGGGTCAGTTCGACGAAGGACACCAGGAACGACGCCATGCCCCCCATGCCGTTTTGAAGGGCCACCATTGCCGGGATTCCCACCATGGACACGCGGCGGGAGAAGGACAATCCCGTGGCGGAGCCAACGGCAGCAAAGACCAGCAGAAGCGGCAGCGCCGAGAAGGAATGCCGGGTCCAGACCACGGCCACCGCGCCGAGCAGGGCCAGGGCGGCCAGCAGGTTGCCGGCTCGTGCACTGCGGATCGTGCGGAACAATGCGATCCCCAGGAGCAGGGCAACGACAATCCCCAGATCGACGAGTTTTTCGGTCATTTGGTCTGGGTCTCCCGATCAGCCGGAGCTTTTTGTCGAAACATCGCCACCATTCGATCCGTGACGGCGAACCCGCCCACGGCATTGAAGGTGGCGGCGGCCAGTGCGATTCCGCCTAGGGCGTACTCGAAGCGGTTACCGTCCACCGCGAAGAGCAACAGAGCGCCCAGGACGATCACTCCTGAAATGGCGTTGGTCATGGACATCAGCGGCGTGTGCAACATGGGGGGCACCCGCCGGATGATAGCAAAGCCCAGCCCGGCGGATCCGGCCAGGACCAACAGCATGAGCAGAACATCCAGCATGTGGAGAACTCCTCCGGGAGAGGTTACGCCGATGACCCCATGGCCTTGAGGGCCCCCTTATGGACGATGCGGCCATCGATGGTGACCAGCGTGGGCCGCACGATGTCGTCCTCCAGGTTGGGCGTTCCAGGCCCGTTGGGGAAGAGGTTTTCGACGTAATGCAGCATGTTGTGAGCGTAGAGCCAGCTTGCATCGACGGCCATCGAGCCGGGGATATTAACCCTTCCGCAGACGTAAACATCGTGGACGAGCGTTTCGCTGCCCGGCACGGTCACCGCGCAATTGCCGCCCTGGTCGATGGCCACATCGACGATGACGGACCCGGGTTTCATGCTCTGCACCATGTCGGCGGTGATGAGGACGGGGGCGACTTCACCCGGGATGAGGGCGCTCAGGATGATGATGTCCACCTGGGGTACGACCGAACGCAGCAGGGCGTGTTCGCGTTCCAGCCACTCGGGGGGAAGAGCCTTGGCGTAGCCGCCCTCGGCCTGGGCCAGTTCGTTGGGCACCTCGAAGCCGACAACCTGGGTGCCCTTGAGGCTTCCGGCATCGCGACGGGCATCGGCGCGGATATCGACGGCCTTGACCACGGCGCCCAGACGCTTGGCGGTGGCGATGGCCTGAAGGCCGACGACGCCGGCCCCGATCACAAGCACCTGGGCCGGCTGAATGGTGCCGATGGCGGTCCCGATCATGGGGATGAAACGCGGAAAATGGTTGGCCGCCAGCAGCATGGCCCGGTAGCCGGTGAGGGTGCTCATGGAAGTGAGGGCGTCCATCGTCTGGGCCCGGGAGATGCGCGGAATGCCGTCCATGGTCAAGGAAGTGATGCGGCGATCACGGAGTATCCGGACAATGTCGTGATTGGCCGGAGCGGCCGGATGCAGGAACGTGATCAACATGCTGCCTTCGCGGAGCATCTCGGCCTCGTGCTGGCCGGTGCCCGGATGCGGGGCGGGTTGCTTGACCTTCAGGACGATGTCGGCGTCGGCGTAGAGCTTGCGCGCATCGAAGATGATTTCAGCGCCGGCGGCGGCATACTGCTCATCCGAGCGAAAGATGCCTTGCCCGGCGTTGGACTCCACGAGCACCTTGAAGCCCATGCCAACGTACTTGGCGACGGTTTCCGGCAGGGCGGCGACACGTTTCTCTTCGTGCAGGATTTCTTTGGGAATGCCAATGATCATGGTCGGAACCTCTCTGTCCAGACCGGCAACGGCCCCAAGCCGTGCCGGCCGTTGGATTTCAGCAATTCGCCAGCCGGAGCATGCCCCGGCCGGTACGGTTCTCAAACCGCCCCTCTGCGCTCACGCGATCTTCGGAAGAATCCGGCGCACCGCCTGGTGGAGGACGGGGACGTCCTGCGTGTCGAGCAGGGCGCGGATGTGCTCCCGGATCTCACAGCGAAGACTCGTGGGCTGGTCTTGCGGCGCCGGCGGAAGCCGGTCGATGATCGCGTTCAACACCTCGGCGGCCAGGACGCGGATCTGGTAATAAAGCCCGTCGTTGAGCATGATCCTGCAGACCTCGCGGATGAGCGCCTCGGTGGGCCGCTGGATCGCCGGTATGGCTTCCAGCGCCGCTTCGCGCAATCGCCAGTTGTCCTGGTAGCGCAGCAGCATGGCGAGATCCTCCTGATGCCGTTCGATAGCGCCGCTGCGGGTCAGTTCGCCGAGTTGCTCCAGGACACGGCCCCATTCGTCCAGGTTTCCGAAGACCGTTCCGTGCATCGGACTCTCGCTCCTGGGGGCGGATGTGCTCCGCGGCCGGATCGTGCCGGACAGCGGAGCGCAAATCTTAAAGGGTCAATGGTATCATAGGCCCCGCGCGGCGATAGTGGACCTTGGTAGGGCAGGCGTAGTACTTTGGTATAGCATCCCGGTGCCGGCCACCCAACGTGACCGGGTATGACGTCCGTGGTCAGTTGTCAGGGGCTGGTTGTTGTGTTTGGGCTCCCGATTGGTTGCCCTCACCGGTCTTTTTTGCGCTAATGACTTTTGAGAAACTAAACCGGTAACGGTGGGCTGGAGCCGGTTGAATCGGACAGAATAAGAAAAGGGCATTGAGCGTACCACAGACCGCCACCTTCAGGTGGACACGCGCCCCGCAGGGGCGGCGAGAAAGTAGTCACGGGTGGAGCAAAGCGGAACCCGTGGTTCAGAAGCCCGCCCCACCTTTCCCACCGCCCCGACAGGGGCGGCGTGAGACCCTGCACAAGTATCTCACTCTGCCCCAGCCGGGACGGGGACTGGTGCGCCGGGCACTCGCAACCACCAGTTCCGCTTCGCTGCACGGGTGGCCACTCTCATCTGGCTCTTCTCGGGGCCACTGGCGATTACCTGAGCGCCAAACACATCTCCAGCCTCAGACTCACTCCGGCTTCAGCCGGGCTTGCGGTTGATGCCGTCGGCACCCTCATCGGTTGTCCAAATCGTGAACCCACCTCTGACGAGGTGGGCCACCCGGCCCACCATTACCCGGTTAGAAAATCACACGTCATCAGCGCAAGGTCGTGCCTGCCGTTTAACGGGCAAAACGGACGGCACCCGGCTTTCGCCGGGTACCCGGCCCGGCCGCTACAGAAAATGGCCACTTTGCGATGCAGGTTTTTGTCAGTTGCTGGGGGGCGGCGCAGCCCCCGCCAGGTTGCGAAGGGGGGCTTCTCAGGCTCGGCTCTCGGGGCTGGGTTCGTGACCGGGATGGGACCATGGGGCATGCTCTTGAGCGTCCATCACCCCGGCCCGCTGGGCCAGGATGACCAGTTCGGCCACCGAGTCGGCCCGCATCTTGTTCATGACCCGGCCCCGGTGCAGCTTGATGGTCTGCTCGGTGGTGCCCAGCTTCGCGGCGATCTGCTTGTTGGCCAGTCCGGCGACCACCCCGGAGAGCACTTCGCGTTCACGGGGCGTGAGCGTGGCCAGCCGGGCGCGCGCGTCGGCCCGGGCCGATTCGGCCTTCCGCTGCTCTCGATCGCGGGCCAGGGCGGTGTGAATGGCATCCAGCAGCACCTGGTCGTGGAAGGGTTTCTCGATGAAGTCCACAGCGCCGGCCTTCATGGCCCGGACGCTCATGGGGATATCGCCGTGCCCGGTGATGAATACGATGGGGATGCGCACGCCCATGCGGGCCAGACGCTCCTGGAGTTCCAGACCGCTTTCGCCGGGCATGCGCACGTCGAGGACCAGGCAGCCCGGCTGGGCGGGGTCAAACTGGTCGAGGAATTCGTGGACGGAATCGAAGGTGCGCGGCGTGAGCTGAACCGACCGCACCATACGGGCGATCATCTGCCGGACGCCCAGGTCGTCGTCCACGATAAATACCACCGGCATGGCTGTATCGGTCACGATGATGTTTCCTCTCCAAGCGCCGGCAGCACGGCACAGAACGTCGTGCCTCTGTCCGGCCGGGGTTCGGCCCACATCCGCCCGCCGTGGGCTTCGATAATGGATCGGCAGATGGCCAGACCCAGGCCCAGCCCGGCGGGCTTGGTCGTAAAGAACGGTTCGAACAGTCGTTCGGCGGTCGCGGGGTCGATGCCCACGCCGTTATCGCTCACGCGCAGGATGACGCCTTCGGGCGCGTGCCGGGATGCGTTCACGATCAGCTCGCGGGGGGTCTCCTGGGGGAGGCTCATGGCTTCCAGGCCGTTTCGGACCAGGTTAAGAAGCACCTGCTGCAACTGGATGGGGTCGCCGCGAATGGCCGGCAGGTCGTCGGCAATGTCAAAGCGCACGCGGGCCGCATGCTGACGCGCGTCGGCCTCCAGCAGGCCGGCGATCTCCTCGATCGTTCGCTGCACGTTGAGGATGATTGGCCGGGGCTGCTGCTGGCGGAGAAACTCGCGCAACTGCTTGATGACCGTGGCGGCCTGCTTCCCGAAGGTGACGATGTCGTTGAGGGCGTCGCGCAGCTCGGCCATGTCGGGAGCGGGAGCCGCCAGCAGGCGCTGCGCAGTCTGGGCGTTGCCGACCATCGTGCAGAGCGGTTGGTTCAGCTCGTGGGCCAGTTGGGCGGCCAGTTCGCCAAGCGTGGTAAGACGGGCCACCTGGGCCAGGGCGGCCTGATGGCGACGGGCCTCTTCCTCAGCCTGTTTGCGGTCGGTGATGTCCTGGGCGGCGCCGAGGATTCGTATCACCCGGCGTTCGCTCTCGCTCCAGATGGGGCGGGCGTGATCGCGGAGCCAGCGGATGTGCCCGTCGCGCGCGATGATCCGAAACTCGTTGACCACCGATTGGCCGGCCAGCAGGCAGCGAATGCGGCGTTCCACGATGGGCAGATCATCCGGATGGGTGATGCGGCCCCAGTCTCCGTTTTCGATGGCCGAAGGCGGGTGTCCGCTGATGCGGGAGAAGGCGTCGGTGAGCCATTCGGCCCGGCAGCGGCCCCCGGGCTCGACGCTGAACGAGTATGCGTAATCGGAAGTCAGTTCGGAGACCAGCCGGTAGCGCTCTTCACTGGCCCGCAGGGCCTCCTCGGCCCGTTCGCGGTCGCGGATTTCGCGTCGAAGCTGCTCGTTGGCCGCAGAGAGTTCGGCCGTGCGCTGCTGCACGCGGCTTTCCAGCTCGGCGCGGATCTGGCGAAGCTCGTTCTCGACCTGCTTCAGATGGCTGATATCAGTATCGATGCCCAGCACACCGCAGACCCGGCCCTCATCGTCGCGCAGGGGCACTTTGCTGGTAAGCAGGATGGCCTGCCGGCCGTCGGCCTGACGCTCGACCTCCTCGATGTTGAGCAGGGCGCGATTTTCCTCCATGACCAGGCGGTCGCAGGCGCGGAAGTAGTCGGCCTGCTCCTTTTCCCAGGCCAGCTCGTAGTCGGTTTTGCCGACGATGTCTTCCGGCCGGTCCACGCCGGCGGATCGGGCGAAGGCCTGGTTGCAGCCGCGGTAGCGGAAGTCTCGCCCTTTCCAGAACACGCCGCTGGGGATGTGGGCGATGATGCTGGTGAGCAGCCGCCGCTCCTCGTGGGTGTCATCGATTCCGGGCTTGTGCATGTGTGTATGACTCCGCCAGGTGATCGGGCCTCAGCGAGGCTCGCCTATTCTACAGCCGGGCGGCAATCCAGGTAAGGTCGCTCCCGACCGGGACGGGTTTGAAGACGAAGGCCGCTTCCCGTCCCGCGGTCCGGCGGGGGCGCTCACGGCAAGCGTCAGGAGAACAGCCGGGTGCGGGCGGCGTCCGTGATGGCCACGAGCGCGGGATGCCGGAGCCGCCGCTCGACGCTGATGGCATAGAACTGGGCCCGGTATTTCTGCATGTCGCCGATGCGCTGGACGCGGTAGTCGCGGATGATCTCCTTCTCGATGGCGGTGTGGCCGGCGAAGAAGCCCCGCCCGTTACGGGCGCACACGCTGAGCAGGGCCACGTCCTCGAACTGGGCCACGATCTGCGGGCGGACGCGGATGGATTCGAACCATTTGTCGATCGCGATCCGCAGGGCGCTGCCGGGGGCGGGCAGCAGGGCCGGGGCCCCGTCCAGGGATTGCGGGAAGTTCTTGCGCAGCCGGGCGGCCAGCCTGGGGGCGGCGAACAGGGTGATGGCGGATTCGCCCAGCAGGTGACTGTAGGCCCGCACGCGGATCTGAGGATTGACCGGGGCGTCGGAGAGGACCAGATCGAGATCGTGAACGGCCAGGGCCGGGAGTAGTTGGGCGGGGGTGCCCTGGACGCACTCGATGCGCACCGGGCCGGGCAGGTGGAAGACCGGTTCGATCAGCCGGTAGACGATGGTTTTGGGCAGAACGTCGTTGACGCCGATGTTGATCTGAATGGAGGCGCCGGTGGCGCGGCCCTTGATGGCATCGACGAACTCCCGGCCGAGGGAGAAGATTTCGTCGGCGTAGCGGTAAGCCAGCCGTCCCGATTCGGTGAGCACCAGGCCGCGCCCGGAGCGGGAGAAGAGCTTTTCGCCGAGGGCTTCCTCGAGTTCGCGGATCTGGGCCGAAATGGTCGGGGGGGAAAGCAGAAGGCGATTGCACGCCGCGGTGATGGACCCTTCGCGGGCCACGGTCCAGAAGTAGAACAGGTGATGATAATTGAGCCAGTCCATGCCTGATTATGGTTAGGAATAACCTAACTGTCAATTCGGGATTTCTTGTCTGCCTTATTTGCTCGCCGGCCGTAACATGAATAGAACGTCAAGTGAGTGTTGCTTCAGCGAGGTGGACATGCGCCTGTACATTACCGCGCCAGGGGTTGGCCTGCGAGGTCGGGGGCGCCAGCGTCTGGAGCAGCGGTTGCGGTTGATCCTGGGCTCATGGTCGAGCCACATCAGGCGGGCGAAGGTGTCCCTGGGCGCTGCAAGCAATCCCGAGGGAGGGCTGGAGCGGGAGTGTCTGATCGAGGCACAGCTCATCCCTTCGGGCAGTGTCCGCGTCCAGGCCCTGGGGTTGGACGCGAGCACGGCATTGGAGCGGGCGGGGCGGCGGCTGGTTGTACTCGTCAAGGACGAGTTTCAGCGCAACCCGCATGGCAGTCAGAGCGGAGTTTTCTAGGTCGCCAGGGCCGACCGCGTCTTTCGGGGAACACCCTTTTTCGAAGGCTGCGGCGAAATGGAGCAGTAACGTGGCAAGACGAATTTACATCACCAAGGACGACGCCCAAAAGCTGGAGGAGCTTCTCAAGGCCGCATCCCGGTATAACACGCTGGACCGGGCGAATTTCCGGGTGCTCCAGGAGGAGTTGAGCCGGGCCAAGATCGTGGCGCCCAACCAGGTCACGCCGGACGTGGTCACGATGCACTCCTCGGTGCGTCTGCGCGATCTGCGGGACGATGAGGTCATGGAACTCACGCTGGTCTTCCCGGAGGAGGCCGATCCGGATGCGGGCAGCATCTCAGTGGTGGCTCCGCTGGGCGCGGCGATACTGGGTTACAAGGCGGGGGATACGGTTCAGTTCCGAACGCCGGGCGGTACGCGAAGCGTGCGCATCGAGGCGGTCGTTTACCAGCCCGAGGCGGCCCGCCGGGTCGAAGCGGGCTGAAAAGCATTTTTCGAGAAATACGTCGATGCGCCCCCAGTACTCCTCCACGCGGTCGGGTGGCGGGAAGTCGTTGTGATCGCACTCGTATTCGATGTAGGTCACGTCTTTAGCCAGGTCGCGTAGCCGATGGGCGTGCCAGACCGGCACCACGGTATCCCGCGTGCCGTGGGCGATCAACACGGGAATGTCCAGCGTGGACAAAACCTCATCCGTCCGGAAGGGATTGGTCACCAGCGCGGACGGGACCAGATACCGGCGGGCCATGACCGCCACGCTGGAGAAGCTGCTCTCCAGGATCAGGCCGGCCGGTTTGCGCCGGGCGGCCACCTGAGCAGCCACGCCTCCGCCCAGCGAGACGCCGTGAAAGATGATCCGGGCGCGGTCAACATCCGGGCGGCTCACCACCTGATCGTAAAACTTCACCGCATCCGTCACGATGCCTTCCTGTGAAGGGCTTCCGGCGGCCTGGCCGTAGCCTCGGTACTCCGGCAACAGGACGGAACAGCCCATGGTGTGATACTGCCGTACCCACCACCCCATGTGCTCGGCCAATTGGGCGTTGCCGTGAAAGGCGACCACAAGAGGCACGGGGCGGTCCGGGCTGGCCTGTGGCGCGGGAAGAAACCAGGCGGTCACCTGGCCGCCGGTTTCGATGTTGATGGTCGGTTGCTCCGGGCGCGCTCCGGCGGTTTGGGTGGCCGGTGAGTCCTGCCAGCCTGATTCGGCGAGCAGCCGCCCCGGCGTGACGGGCGGGACCATATGGCGGGGGAAGAGCAGACGCCCCTGTAAGCAGTAGAGCGATGCACACCAAACGAGATAGACGAGCACCGGAAAGATGAGTACGCGTCGCCAGGTTCGTCGCCGGCGTGGCAGGGGTGGAGCTGCCGATGAGTTCGGGGTGGACTCGATCATGAACGGTCTCCAGGGCCGCAGCGGATGATACCTCATCCTCGATCAGGATTCATCAGACATCCTGATTCCGTTCCGCGGGGGCGGTTCTCCGTCTGCCGGCTGTGATAACTGCGGGCTGAGCCGGTGGTTGAACGGCTGAGATGGCGCGGATTCAGAAACTTTCCGGCCGGAGCGTGGTCTACAATAGTAACCGGGAGCATTGTTGCCGATATATGGCGGCGGCGTGCCGGGAGTCGAGAACGCCGGCAGGGGACGCCCTGCAAGACTTGACGAGCTGACTGGCCCGGGTATAGGCTTGGGCTTTGCTTTCTATCACACTTAACATGGGAAGAGGAATGCACATGACGAAGCCATGGTTGCTTAAAGGGATGGGCCTGCTGGTCGTGCTGACTTTGCCACTGAGTCTATCGGCCCAGGAAGCCGGCAAGCCCGCCCCGGAGAATGCCAAACCTTCAGCGGCGGATTCCGTCGCACTCCTGAAAGCCATTCCCGCCGACGCCAGCGCTTTTGTGGCCCTCCGCAACCTCAAGCAGCTTGACAAGGACGTGCAGGATTCAGTCAAGGCCCTGAACCTGCCGGCGGGCGTGATCCCCAGCCTGAGCAAGTTGGTCAAGGACGACCTCCGGCTGAGCAAGGGCTTTAACGAGAACGGTGGCGTGGCCCTGGTGGTGCTGAACGCGAGCCAGGTCAAGCAGGCCGAGGAACTGGAGAAGCGCATTGCGCTGTTTTTCTCCGCCACGGATCCCAAGGCCATGGCCGACGCCATGGGTGCTGAGGGGGAGGGCGAGGTCAAGAAGGTGGAGCTGTTTGGTGAGCCGGCTTGGGGCGCCGCCCGCGGCGATTTCCTGGTCGTAGCCAAGGACGAGGCGACGCTTAAGGAAGCGATCCAGGCCCGGGGCGACGGGGTGATCAAGACCCTGTCCGCCGAGCGGGCCAAGGCCTTTGCCGAGCAGGATATCTTCGGCTGGGCCAGTTTCCGGGGCATCTCCAAAGAGTTGCGCGAGAGTGTGCGGGACATCATCACCAAGGAAACGGGACAGGGGATACCGCTGGAGGCCCTGGGCGCCAACCTGGACCAGATGGAAAAATTCATCGAGGACGGCCAGGACGTTTCCTTTGGACTCTCCCTGGACCCGAAACGCGGCATCACCGGCAGCTTCTATTTCAGCATGCGGCCTGATACGGAGTACGGCAGGCAAATCGCGGCCATCAAGCCGCTGAATGGGTCGTTGCTGGCCAGCCTGCCCGCCGATCCGTTTGTCGTCGCGGCCGGCGCGGTCTCTAACCCCGACACCGAGCGGCAGCTCAAAAAGTTCCTGGACCTGGCCTTCAGCGAGGAGAACGTCGGCGACAAGGTGGACAAGGACAAGCTTGCGCAGGTTCGTGACGGCCTGGCGAGCCTCCTCGGCGGCGTCCAGCAGATGAGCCTGGGTATCTACCCCCTGCCCATCGAGGACGGCCAGGGCATGGTCAACGCCGTCCTGATCGCCAAGGTCAAGGATGCCGCACAATGGAAGCAGGAGGCCCGGAAGATCTTCAACATGGGCAAGGAGCTGGGCGTCGAAGCGGCCAAGAAGAGCGGGGAGCCGGAGGAAGAGGTCAGCAAGACCGCCAACGCGATCCAGTGGAAAGAGGGTGCCGAGAAGCTCGGCGGAGCCGACGTGGATCAACTGGTGGTGGACCTGGCGCAGCTTCCGAACTCCGACACGGACACCGTGGACCAGATCAAGAAGGTCCTCGGCCCTGAAGGCGTGCTGGTACGGGTCGGCGCGCTGGGCAAGGACCAGATCCTGGTGGTGTTCGGCGGGGGGGCCAAGCGCTTCGAGGCTGCCGCCAAGATAGCGACGGCCAAGGAGGCCCCACTGGCCGGCAACGCCGACATCAAGAAAGTGGCCGATCGCCTGCAGGCCGGCCCGAGGGTGATGGAAATCTACTTCAACGTCGATAAGCTGATTTCCCTCGCCATGGATATCAGCAGCGAAGTGGGCGGCGGAATCATGTTCCCGATCGCCCTGCGCAATGCGGCCCCGATCGCCATGACCTCGGTCAAGATCGGCGAAACGGCCCAGCAGACCGAGTTGCTCGTTCCGATGGAACTGCTTCGGTCGTTGGCCGACATCTTCGGCCCCATGCTCCAGATGGGCTTGGACGGCCCGCAGCCGGGCGATTCCGACGAGCCGGAACTGCCGTCGGATGAATCAGGATTGCAGTAAGAGACGCACACGAGGGGCGGGAGATGATCTCGACTCCTCGCCCGTTGTTTCACAGGTAGTTGAGCAAAATGACAAGCCCCCGCGACGGATCGGCCGCCGCGGGGGTTGTTTATTGTTTTGTGTGTGCGTCCTGAATAGGCCTTCGAGATTCCCCTTCCACGAACCTCCCCGCACGAACAGCGGTCACGGCAGGGACAGCCGCCGGGCGGCGAAGCTCGGGGCCGGCAATGATCCGCTCCCTTACCGGCTCGCCTTGTAGGCCTCCATGAGCGTGTAATACTTCACGATCATGTTGGGAACCTCCCAGGCGGGCATGCGGCCCTGGGCCAGGAAGCTCAGATACTTCTCGGTGACCTGGGCGAAGTGCTGCTCGTGGTTGGTCTTGAGCGCGTCGGGGATGACGATCTCCCAGTTCCCCTCGCCCTTCTTGAAGGTCACGCCCGGAATCCGCTCGTTGATCCGCTTGAGAGCGGCCTCAAGCTTCTGCTGGAAAACATCGTCCGGCTCGCCAGACCTGTTCTCCACGTAGAGGACCGGCTTGTACTTTTGCCTGGGGCCCTGTTCGATGATCAGGTTGGCCCGGCTGCCGCGCATGATGGAGTAGTGGGTGTCCTCCGCACCGGGCGGGGGCTCGAACCGCCAGGCCACCGAGACCTTGGCATAATGGCCTTTGAGCGTGTAGATCATCTCGCCGTTGCCGGGCACGTGCAGCACGCCCTCCTTGATGTCCTTCTTCAGGAAATCGGGAAAGGAGTCGAGGCCGGTAACCTTCTTGAACTGCTCGGGGGCGATGGCCGTGCTCCACCGGCGGGCGGAAAGCATCTTCACGTCATCGGTCTTGAGGATCTGTTCGGGGAAGCACTCCCACTGGACCAGGTCGGCCAGGTGGGTGCCGACGTCATTGAGCCCTTCGCCTTCCTGTTCGACGTCGAAGAACCACGCGGGGCGCTTGAGCGGCTTGCCGGCCACCGTCTTGCTGAAGTGATGGACGCTCTCCTTGGTGACCGCCGGCTGGTCGGGAGTGCCGGTCTGAAGCCTGCCGAAGACCTCGGGAACCATGGACAGCTCGCGCTGCATGATGGTCGTGATCTCGTAGCGCTCGGTCATGATGTCGTAGAGCAGGACGTTCTTTTCCTCGGCGATCTTGAAGGCCTCCAGCAGCATCTCGTAGTGCCTGGGGTTAATGGCCATCGGCTTGTCCGACAGCACGTGGAGGCCGGCCTTGACGCATTCGAGAATGTAACGCGTGGTGCGGCTCTTGTTGCCGGCCAGCACGACCAGGTTGCCCGGCCGGTCCCGCAGCATGCGTTCCAGGTAATCGGAGCCGGTGTAGACCTGGGTGATCCAGCGGGGGGGGTTATCGGGGCGGGTGTTGAAC
>JAAXZI010000148.1 GCA_012719955.1 Phycisphaerae bacterium
GGTACGTCCCCGCGCCCAACAGCGGCTTCGTGGCCATCGCGGCGCGCTATTATCACAGCCTGGGCCTCAAGGCCGACGGCTCCATCGTCGCCTGGGGAAACAATTATTACGGCCAGTGTGACGTCCCCGACCCCAACAGCGGCTTCGTGGCCATCGCGGCGGGTGATGGCCACAGCGTGGGCCTCAAGACCGACGGCTCCATCGTGGCCTGGGGAGACAACCGTTACAACCAGTGCAACGTTCCCGAGCCCAACAGCGGCTTCGTGGCCATCGCGGCGAGTAGTAGTTACAGCGTGGGCATCAGGCGCCCTCACTCATCGATTCTCTCCGTCACGCCCGTCACCGGAACCTGTTTCGGCACGGTTCAAGTGGGCGCGACAGTTGATCGGACATTTACAGTCAAGAACGTCGGCAACCTCGCGCTCTCGGGCAGCGCGAGCGCGGCAGCGCCTTTCAGCATTGTCTCGGGCGGCGTATACAACCTCGAGCCCGGCCAGCAGCAGGTTGTCACAGTGCGGTTCAGCCCCACCACTCAAGGCAGCTTCGTCCGCACCGTGACCTTCTCCGCACCCGGAAACATGATCACCCGCGAGGTCAGCGGTACCGGAACGCAAGCCGCCCCCACCTTCGGGGCGATTGCCGGAGAGGTGACGGGCCGGATCGAACGGGCCTCCGGTAGCGAATATGGTCCACTCGAGGACTCGGCCATGCCGCTCGGCGGCGTGTTCGTCCAGGCCGTGCAGCCGGGCACCGAGAAAGCCGTGGGCCAGTCGGCATACACCGACCCGGCCGGGCAGTTCCTGCTGAACCACGTTCCGCCGGGCGTGTATGATCTGCTGATCAAGGCCCCCACGCCCATGTCAGGGCAACGCTTTCAGGACAGCCGTCTCCAGAGCATCACCGTGAGCGCCGGCAGTACCACGACTCAGAACGTGGTCCTACCGCCGAAGGACCACGACCCGGCCTTGCCGCAGCCCGTGGTGCTGATCCGCGGCTGGAACCAGCGGGACTGCTGGGACCCGACCGGAGCCATCCCCAGCGACAACAACGAGTACCTGTACTGGAAGATCATTCGAGACCTGCTGCGGAAAAAGCTACCGCCCGATGTGGTCTGGGAATGCAACGAGCCGGAGGAGGCAGGCGAAATCCTGGACTGTACCGGCCAGCCGATCCCGGCACCCAGCGCAGTCTGTGAGCACCAGCCCAGCGCGAACGTGATCGACGGTAGACTGAGCCTGCATGAAAACGCCTGCCGGCTGCGCGGCTACCTCCAGTACAAGTTGAGCCAGTACGCCAGCGCCCATCAAGGCCGCCTGCCCGAGCAGATTCACCTTGTCGGACACAGCATGGGCGGACTGATCATCCGGCAGTTCCTCAACGACTACAAGGAATTCCGGCCGCGGGTGGGACGCGTGTTTATGATCGGGACCCCGAATGCCGGCACCGTTCTGGCGGATGCGCTGGAAACGCTGGATACCAGTATTCTCAACTTGATCCAAAAGGCCACATGGCCGTCAAGCGCCGAGCTGACAAAGTACTACGTGACCAACCTCATGGCGCCTGCGTTTCCCCAAGACGTCGAACTCTATCTGCTTGCCGGGACACGCTCTCTGGCTCGCGATCTGGACGCGGTGCAGCAATGGTTCCGCCTCACTGGTCCCATCATCGCCCTGGATTCGTTGAGCGCCGAGGAGGAAAGGGAAAACGATGCCCTGGTCCCGCGTGCGAGCGTGGGCGGCGAGTACTGGCGACTCACAGGGGCAATCCCCTCACCAGATTTCCCCTATTTCCACCCGGTTTATGAGTATGGGCGATGCTTTGATGCAACACCTGAGGAATTCGCGCTGACCATCAGGAACCACGCCGCCCTTCTCCAGGATCCCTGCATAGCCGCATGGATTTGGCATCGCGTGGTATGGGGGGTGAGCGGCCCCAACCTGGAGGACGCATGCAGCTACGTGACGGCCATGCCGCCGCCAGAGCGTGCAGGCGCTACGGCAGAGACGCCGACCTGCCAAATCGAGAACCTCTCAATGGCAGCGACCGGCGTCACGGTCACCTACATTCCGGTGGACGCGAGCGTGCCCTTGCGCGTGGAGGCTTTGTGGCCGTCAAACTGCGCGTTTGAGTTGTGGACCCCGAGCGGCATGCCGGTGGCTCCGACCCAGTGGAGCCCTTCCCCGTCCTTCGCCACGTATGAGATTCAGGCCCCGGCGGTCGGTATCTGGAGGGCTGTATTGAACGCTTGGAACGCACCGCCGGAAGGTGTCGGCTACCGGCTCAGAGTGGTCGGCGGCTGCGATGTTTCATTGATCCCGTCCACCCAGACCCACTTTGCGGCCGGCCAGGAGGTAATCCTGTCCTGTTCTCTGAAAGGAATACAGGCCCAGCAGCTTGTGCCGATCACGGGCGCCTCGGTTCAAGCGACGGTAACCCTTCCTGACGGAAACCAGGCCACAGTCACGCTCTACGACGATGGAGCCCATGCGGACGGCTTGAGGGACGACGGGGTGTATGCGGCTACCTTCACTGAGGGCGGTGGTGCCGGCGGGCAGTACATGGTGCAGTATCGCGCAAAGGGCATTGCGCCGAGTGAAGCCGCCTTCCAGCGCGTTGAGTCGGGGATGTTCAGCATCTCTCCGGCCACGGGCTTCATTTCTGGAAACCTGACCGACGAGGGCGCAGACACCAACGGCGACGGAGTAACTGACCGCATTCGGTTGCAGGTCTGGGCCACCACCGCGCAGGCGGGAGACTTCCTGCTCTCAGCGGATCTGGTCGATGCATCCGGCGAAGTGAGGTTGAGCGCCGCCGAGCCCTTCACCAGGACCGAGGCCGGCACTTCAGCGATCAGCCTTTACTTCGATCGTCGTTCGATCACGAAGCCTGGTATCTATGGCCCATTCAAACTTGAGAATCTACGCTTGCTGGAGCAGAGGGCAGACCGGCTGATATGGCTGGATACCTACCGGGACGCCTACACCACACAGACCCTGCTGGTTGTACCCGTCGGCGCCGACTTCGACGGCGACGGCGACGTAGACGCCAACCTGCCCGGCCTGGACGATCTGGACATCTTTCTTGAATGCATGACCAGCCCCGAAAACCGGTATGAGCCCGGCGTGCCGCCGGCTGGCTGCACCTTGCTGCCTGACCCCTCGGGCACGCTCCCGTGCGACTTCGACAAAGACTACGACGTCGACCAGGACGACTTCGGCGTCTTCCAGCGATGCTTGAGCGGCGAGGGGGTTCAGGCCGATCCGGATTGCGCCGGGTAGCAGGGCGGCGGGCAACAAGGCTCCGCTATCCCAGCGTGGAAGAAACTCGCGGACGCAAAGGATCTGAGCTCGATACTGCCGGGACCGGCTGTCCGCGCGCTGGACCAGGCCGGTCCGCAGCGCGTTGCGCTCGACGTACCGGCAAACCAGCAGAAACTGTCGGTTTAGCTGTACCGGAAGGCGCGATCTGCCTTAAGTACGGTTGGGAACCAAATTTAGGCTTCCATCGCCGCCCACCTGTCCCGCAACGCCGGTCGTTACTCTGGGGGCGGTAATTCTTTGTAGCGGGGTGGCGTGGGGCTTTGGCGGACGTGCATCTTGCACGCCTTTGAGGCGGGCAGGATGCGCGCCCCCTGCTGCGCCCGGCCGCTTCACCATAATCCTTTGCCAGACCCCCTTCGGTCTTTGCCTCCCGTTTCCCCTTGCCAGCCGGGCGGTTTCAGGGCATTATTAGGGCTGGACGTCAGCTCGTCAGTTATCTGGACCAGGGACGGTTTTAGAGAGAAGGAACGGATACCGTGGACTACTTCCTCATCAGCGGTGGTAAACGCCTCCGGGGCGTGGTAGAGATCAACGGGGCCAAGAATGCGGCCCTGCCCATCATGGCCGCCTGCATCCTGTGCGAAGGCGAGGTCACCCTGCACGGCGTGCCCGACCTGGCCGACATCCGCTCCATGGAACTGCTGCTCAACAAGCTCGGCGTGAGCACCACGCGCGAGCCGGGCAACACCCTCCGGCTCAAGGTCGAGGACGAGATGAACTGCCACGCGGACTACGAACTGGTCCGCAGAATGCGGGCCAGCGTCTGCGTCATGGGCCCCCTGCTGGCCAAGCGCGGCAAGTCCCAGGTGAGCATGCCCGGCGGGTGCGCGATCGGCGACCGGCCGATCAACCTGCACATCGAGGGACTCAAAGCACTGGGCGCCGAGCCCGATCTGATCGGCGGCGACGTGATCCTCAAGGCCAAGAAGCTCACCGGGGCCGAACTGTTCCTCGGCGGGCCCTTCGGCTCGACGGTTACCGGCACGGCCAACGTGATGATGGCGGCCGTGCTGGCCGAAGGCCGGACGGTCATCGAGTCCGCCGCCTGCGAACCGGAAGTGGCGGATCTCGCGAATTTCCTGAACGCCTGCGGGGCACGCATCTCCGGCCACGGCTCACCGCGGATCACCATCGATGGCGTCAAGTCGCTGCACGGCTGCGAGTACACCATTATCCCCGACCGCATCGAGGCCGGCACCTTCATGATCGCCGCGGCCATCACCAACGGCGAAATCCGCCTGCGCAACTGCAAGCTGGAGAACCTGCTCGCGGTCGTGGATCGGCTCCGCCACATCGGCGTGAACATCGAGCGCGAGGACGGCGACGTCATCGTGTCCAGCGCCCGCCGGCTCGAACCCATTGAGGTCACCTCCCAGCCTTACCCGGGCTTCCCCACCGACCTCCAGGCCCAGATTATGGCCCTGCTCTGCCTGGCCGACGGCAACAGCGTCATCACCGAGAAGATCTACCCCGATCGCTTCATGCACGTGGCAGAGTTGAGCCGGATGGGCGCCCGGCTGCGCAAGGAAGGGCCGACGGTGATTGTTGAGGGCGTGAAGCGCCTGATCGGCGCGCCGGTAATGGCCAGCGACTTGCGGGCCTCCGCCGCCCTGGTGCTGGCCGGACTGGTGGCCAAGGGTGAGACGCGGATCAACCGCGTTTACCACATCGACCGCGGCTACGAGCGCATCGAACGCCGCCTGATCGCCCTGGGCGCCGATATCGAGCGGCTCAGCGACGCAAGCGAAGAGTAACCGCCTCTCTGCCGTAATCGGAACGAGCTTCTGAGCCCGAAGCGCAAGCGAGGGACTTAACACCGAGCCCTCGATCGCGCTTCGGGCTCTGTCTACCCCACAGCGCAAAGTAGGCCATTTTCTGTAGCGGCCGGGCTCCGTACCGGCCGTCTTGCCCGTAAA
>JAAXZI010000149.1 GCA_012719955.1 Phycisphaerae bacterium
CCTTGGAAGGCGGGCAGGATGCCCGCCCCCCCCGATCCATGCCTATGCCAGGGCGGCGCGCACGGCCGCGATGACCTGTTCGCGGACCTCGTCGAGGCTGCCCTGGATGCGCGCCCCGGCCGCCCGTCGGTGACCACCGCCACCGAACTGCTTCGCAATGGCCGCCACGTCCACGTCCCGGCCGGCAATCTCCGGCGAGCGGCTGCGAAAATTGACCCGGATCACTCCGCCCTCCATCTCGCTCAACAACACGGACACCATGACCGAACCGATGACCAGCGGCTCGTTGACCAGGTCTTCGGCGTCGCTGGCCTGGGCATCGGACAGCAGGAACATCGGCTGCGTGAGCCACATCAGGGCCAGGGCGCCGCCATCGATGAGGCGCAGGGTATCCAGCGCCTCGCGCAGAAGCCGCAATCGAGCGGGGCGGTGGCCTTCGTACAGGCGCGCGTACATGACATCGGGCCGCACGCCCGCGTCGATGAGCTCACCGGCCGCCTGGAGGGTTCGTCCGTCCACGCTGGGGAATCGGAACCAGCCGGTGTCCGTGGCCAGGCCCGCAAAGAGTGCCTCCCGGGCCGGCCTGTCCAGTTCCCAGCCCATCCGCCTGGCCCACTCGTACAACAGGCCGCAGGCCGAGGAGGAGGTCTCGTCGATAAGGGCCACCAGCTCTGTTGACTGGCCGGTGATGTCTTCGCGGGTCGGATGGTGGTCCACCACGATCTTGGGCAGACGCGTGGCCTTCAGGAAGGCGGCGGCAGGTTCAAGCTGATTCCAGGTGCAGGTGTCGAGGATCACGATGCCGTCGAATTGGGCATCGATGACAGATGGATCAGCCGGATCGGAAGGCGGACAAGATGTCTGCCCCCCTGAGGGGGGCCAGCGGGTCAGCCCGCAAGCATCGGTCAGGAACGTGTAGCGGGGCGGCGGGTCGCCGTGCAGACAGGCCTCGGCCTGGCGGCCCTGAAGCTCGATGATCCGCTTCATGGCCCCGATGGCCCCGAGAGCGTCGCCGTCCGGACGGTCATGCGTAAGGATCAGAGTACGGTTCCATGCCCCCAGCATTCGCCCGGCCTTTTGCATCAGCGCATCATCCATATTTCCACCTGTCAACATTGCGATCTACGTGCGAACGCGACCGGGCTCGTCCGTGCGGAGCATCGGGCGTTCAGTATATCCCCCGTAGTTTTATCCTCAATGGTGGGGACCTCTATGAAATTGCAGTGTCTGGTATCCAATTTCATTGTTCGCTGGCTCAAGGACGGGTTAGAATATCGGCAATGGAAACCCCCATCCGCATCGCGTTTATCTGTACGGGCAATGCCTGCCGTTCGCAAATGGCTGAAGCCATTATGCGGCAGGTGCTGGGGCCGCGTTTTCAGGTGGTCAGCGCCGGCTCGAACCCGGCAGGCTACATTCACCCCCTGGCCATAGCCACGCTGAAGGCCATGGATGTTCCCATGGAGGGGCAGTATTCGAAGAGCTGGGACGAGATCGCCCGGGACCGGCTGGATATTGTTATCACGCTTTGCGACCATGCCGCCGGACAAGCCTGCCCGCAGTGGATTGGTCAGCCCACGACCGCCCATTGGAGTCTGCCGGACCCTTCATTTCACCCTGGAACCGAGGGCGACCGTTCGGCCTTCGCTCGGGGCGTGGCCGAGACCATTCGAAGGCGGGCCGAACAACTAGCCCGCTTGCCCCTGGAGACGATGAGCCCGGATGAACTGCGGGCCGAACTCCAACGATTGGCTACCGTCTGGTGACGGGGCGTCGTCAGCCGCTGTTGCGGCCCTGTGGTCGGCTGGAAAAACGCTTTACGATTTCCGTTTCGGGCATCTGTTCGGAACCCACGGCGCAAGCGCGTGAGGTCGGTGCTTTTTTGTCCAGCCGTCACCTGCCCGGAGGGCTCCAAACACTTCCACCAGTTGCGTCACCGATCTTCGGCCCGCGGGCGAGGCTCTGGCCTCTGGCATTCTGAAAGGGCCTTGTTAGGATAGGAACCACTTGCAGGTGATTGCGGAATGACCGGCCATTGGTCTGGCCGGGCGGGCCGATCCGGAGTCGCGGCCCCGATCTCCGCGTGCCTGCCTACACACCCTTTCTCAGGAGGCTGCCATGGCTGCCGGAGATCTGCCCGCTTATTTGACGTCAACAAAGCCGAACCCGCTGAGCAATCGGGCGCCCTGGTACAAGAACACCGCCCAGGCGTTCGCGGGGATTTTCCTATGGTTCGCGTTTTACGATCAGTTGGCCGGTACGCAGGCTGCCCCGGGGACCCTGGCGATGGGCGGCTTGGGCGCCGCTTTGCTGGGCCTGCTTGCGGCGGGGCTCATCTGCCATTTCCTGTTTTATCTGGTTCCCGGCATGCTGGGCATGAAGACAGGGTACCCGCTCTACATCGTGGGCACGAGCACGTTCGGCACCAAGGGCGGCTACTTCCTGCCGGGCATCTTCATGGGCCTGCTGCAGATCGGCTGGTACAGCGTGGCGACCTACTATGCCACCAAGCTGGTGCTGGCCGGTTTCGGCCTGAGTGACCCGCACGACAACACCCTTTTCGGTCCGCCGCCGCCAGGCGGTCAGAACGCGTTCAGCCTGGTGTTTGTGGTCATGGCGGTCATCTGGGGCTACCTGTTTGCCTTTCTGGGCGGCATGGGGGTCGGCATGGTGGCCCGGGTGGCGACGTATTTCCCGATCGTACCCATCGTGTTGCTGATCCTTGCGGCGGCCATGGGGGCCAAGCATCTGGGCAACTTCGACCGTGAGCAGGTCGCGCGGAACAGCGTTGCCGCCCAGGCGGTCATCGACGCGGCGGTGAACAAAGCGATGGACCAGGCCAGGGCCGAGGGCAAGAACGAAGCCGAAATCAAAGCCGCCGGTGAGAAGGTGGCCGGCGAGATGAGCAAGGCGCCGGTCGACCCGACAGCGCTTCAGCAAGCCTCAATCGGCGAAAAGGGCCAGGCGCTGGTCAACGGCCTCAAACTGGCCGGATTCCTGCTCATGATCCAGCTTGTGGTCGGCTTCACGGCTACGGCCGCGGCATGTGGGGCAGACTTCTGCAGTGCTAATCGCAATGCGGACGACGTTCAGAAGGGTGGCCTGGTGGGCATTACCCTGGCGATTCTCTTTGCCGGCGGGCTGGCCATGATCGCTGTGGCCGGCGCCCAAGGCGCACTCAATGCGGGAATTGAAAACGGCACAGTGAAGTACGGCCAGTTGACCAACTGGACCTTCCAGGGGGCTCTGGGCGTACTCAATCCGAAGCTCGGCGGGCAGATCATGCCGATTCTCTTCGCCCTGGGTTCGGTTGCGTCGGCCTGCTTCTGCTCGTTCATCATCGGCAACAGTCTCTCCACCATGCTGGCCAAGCCGAAGGCAAGAGTGCCCATCACCATGGCCGGTGCCACCATCGGCATCGTGCTGGCGGCGCTGGGCGTAGCCGGCAACCTGGCAGGGTTCTTCGGTCTGATCGGCGCTTCCTTCGGGCCGGTGATCGGGGCGATGGTTGCCGATTACTTGCTCAGCGGCCGGAAGTGGGCCGGCCCGCGCGAGGGTGTCAGTATCCCCGGCTATGCCGCGTGGTTGGTGGGCTTCGTGGTGGGCATTTCCAACAATAGCTTCCTCTTTGGCGACAACCCGCCGGTGCCGGGCTGGTTCCCGACGGGCGTGGCCTCGCTGATCGTCGGCTTCATCGTGTATGCCGTTCTGGCCAAGGCCGGTCTGGAGGGTCGCACTATCCTGCTGCCGACAGCCAATGCTGAGGCGGTGGCCGCCACGACGGGCGAGCCCGCCGGCGGCGAGGTGACGGCGAATCAATAGGCTCCCACGCGGGCGAAGATACACGGCGGGTTCCGTCCTGGCGGGCGGAACCCGCTTTGCGTTGGAAGCCGGCGTGGCTACACTAGAGCCCTTTACAAACGGGCATAGAGCATTGATGACCCAAGGTAACGGCCGGACTCCGTACCGGCCGTTGGGCCCCGTGATTGGCCGGTATGGAGCCCGGCCGCTACGCCCGATAAGCATGCTCCAGCGACCCCGCTGGAGATAGAAACACCTATGATTGAAGAACTTACAGACGAACTCCGAAAAGTGAACGAGGAGGCCCAGCGGCTCATAGCGGCCGCCAAATCCGTGGATGAGCTGCGGGTGGCCGAGAGCCGTTTGACCGGCAAGCAGGGCTCATTGGGCAAGCTGCTGGGGTCGATAGGAAAATTCCCGCCGGAGCAACGCGGCGCGGTCGGCAAGGAGATCAACCAGGCCAAGGCGGCCATTGTTGAGCAGTTTGCCGCTGCCCGGGCCCGGCTGGAGCAAACGGCCGACAAGGCCGCGGCCACCGCCGCCCAGACGTATGATCCGACCCTGCCCGGCCCGGTCGTTCCGCGCGGCAGCGTCCATCCGGTGACGGCCGTTCAGTGGGAGGTTGAAGACATCCTCTCCCGCCTGGGATTCGTAGTCGTCGGCGGGCCGGAGATGGAGACCGAGTACTACAACTTCGAGGCCCTGAACATCCCGGCCATGCACCCGGCCCGTGACATGCAGGACACCTTCTGGCTGGATAACGGCCGGCTGCTGCGCACGCATACCTCGCCATGCCAGGTGCGGGCCATGGAGCGGCTGAGTGCGCCGTTGCGGATTATTTCCCCCGGCCGGTGCTTCCGCTACGAGACCGAGGACGCCTCGCACGCGAATACGTTCTTCCAGCTCGAAGGGCTTATGATCGACCGGAACATCTCCATTGCCAACCTCATCGCGGTGATGAAGCTGGTGCTGGAGCAGGTCTTTCATCGTGACGTGAAGGTGCGCCTGCGGCCGGGCTTTTTCCCCTTCGTCGAGCCGGGTTTTGAACTGGACATGAGCTGCGCGATCTGCGGCGGGAGCGGTTGCCCGACGTGCAAGCGGAGCGGCTGGGTGGAGATCCTGCCGTGCGGGATGGTGCATCCGAACGTGCTGCGCTTCGGCGGGATCGATTCGCGTGAATATACCGGCTTCGCTTTCGGCCTGGGGCTGACCCGCCTGGCGATGATGAAGTACGGGGTGCGAGATATCCGGGCCCTCAACGCGGGCGATCTGCGCGCCATCATACGGCCGGAACGCAGGAACGGCCGGGCGATCATCGCGAAGGATTAGGGATGTGAGCGCAAGCGCGTCCGTTGTCGCGGTTCCAGACCGTCTCCCGCGGGAGGTCACTGCTTCAGTTTACTGCGGCGCGGTTGCGGCTCTGATCCTCCTGGTCGTCGCTTTCGTCCTGTTCCGGGCGTGGGTTGCGGACGACGCGTTTATCACCTTTCGACACGTCACCAATCTGCTGGCCGGGCACGGTCCCGTGTTTAATCCCGGGGAGCGGGTGCAGGCGTTCAGTCATCCACTCTGGTTTTTGCTGCTGGCCGCCGCCGGCAGTGTCTTCGATGTGTACGGCTGGGCGGTGGCGCTGGGGCTTGTGCTGACCGTCGCGTTACTGGGCGTCCAGGCTTGGCTGCTGCGGAACGAGCCACACGGGTTGCTCCGGTTCGAATTCATCGCGCTGCTGCTGCTCAGTTCGAAAACATTCGTCGAGTTCCAGACCTCCGGGCTGGAAAGCTCATTGGTCGCACTTCTCGTTGGCTGGCTGTGGGCAATAGTTGCCGCGCGCGGCCTGACCGGCCAGGCGACGCCGTTAACCGCTTCGGCCTGGTTGTGCGGGTTGCTGGTACTGACCCGGCCGGACCTGGTCTTTCTGTGCGGGCCGGTCATGGTGTACGTTCTGGCTCACGCGCTGTTCAGGGTGCGTACTTCAACCCAGATGGCGCACCAGTCCGATAGCGGCGACACACGAGTTTTGGAAGGCACGGTTCAGGACCGGCGCCGGTGGCTTGGGGCGGCCTCGGCCTTGCTGCCGGTCCTGGGCTGGTACGGTTTCGCGACCATCTACTACGGCACGCCGCTGCCGAACACGGCCTACGCGAAGACGACCTTCGACCTGTCGGTGGCGGTGCCGATCGGGTTGCGTTACGTGTTGGACTATCTCCGCCATGAGCCCATTCAGGCGTTGTTGATTGGCGCGGTATCCGTGGGCGGGATGGCCTTCGGACTCGTCGGCCGGTTGCACGGTCGTCGCGGAGCGGCCGTCGTCGGGTGGCTTGCCCTGGGCATCACCTGCCATCTCGCTTACGTGGTGAGCATCGGCGGCGATTTTATGCGCGGAAGATTTATCCAGCCGGCCCTGGTGGCGTCGGTGGTGCTGGCCGGCTGGATGGTGGTGATGCTCCTGCCGGCCGGGCGTTTTTCGCCTCGCTGGGTGATGGCGGCCATCGGGCTGAGCAGCGTGGTATTCGTGTTGATGCAAGTCGGCCTGCCAGGAGGGCCGGCCTCTCTCGCCTATGGCCGGGATGATCTGCTGGCCGCCATGCTTCTGTGGCCGACGGCAACGGCGTTCGGGTTAGGCGCTTACGCTCTATGCGCGTTGCTGTTGTGGGGATGGATGGCCAGGAGAGCCGGCCGGTCCGCGGCGCTGGTGTTTGTGGCGCTGGCGGTGGCGGCGGCGATTCTGTTGATTGAGCTCAGAGGATCATGGCAGCCGTCATGGGCAGCGATGGGGGGGCTGGCCGGGCTCAGTCTGTGGCTGGCCGCAAGCTGCGCGGGCGGACTGGCTCGCCGGGGATTGCGTGCCCCGGGCGTGCACCTGGCGGGGGGCGCGTTTGCCGTCGCTCTTGCCCTCGGCGGTGTTCCGCGCTTCAGCGAGAGCGTCGAAGCTGCGATCGCCGACGAACCGTCCTTTTATCGGGTCCAGGGGTGGCACAACCCGTTCGTCCACCACACGGAGGCGCTGCCCAGGGTGGCCCATTCCTGGCATCGCATCGGCGTGGCGGCGCGCCGGTATTCGGAGCGTTACGGCCCGGTCACGATGGCCTGCGAATCCATGGGGATCATCTCGTATTATGCCGGGCCGAACGTTCGAATTGTTGATTTATACGGGCTCGCCGATCCGTACCTGGCCCGTGGTCCTGCGCCGCCGCATTGCCGGACGGGACACATCCATTTCCTGGTTCCTGCCGGCTACCTGGAAGATCGCGAAGTAATCAATTGCCTGCCGGATTGGTTCGACCGGCTGGAGCGGATGGACCCCGGGTTGCGGGCTGAGGCCGCCGGCCTGCGGGCGCAGGCCGCCTGGGCGGGGACTCCCGAGGAGCACAGATGGCGGCAGATGCAGCTCATCGTCTCCGGTCCGCTGCTTTCACGAGAACGGCTGAAGGGCCTGCCGCGGTACTGGTTGCCCGAACGTCCGTTCCCTGCTGACTTTACGGAAAGCAACCGCATCCGGGAGCGCGTGTCGCTGCCGTGGTGGTAAGCTTGAAAGATGCGCCGGCATCTCTACACTGGAATAGGGTGCTGATATGACCACCATTGCCGCAGACCAGGCAAAAAACGAGTTTGAGACGCTACTGAGCCGCGCGGCTCAAGGCGAGGAGTTTACCATTACGGCTGACGGAACGCCCGTGGCCAGGCTGGTGCCGGTTCTGCCGACCCCCTCTGTCCCGGAGTCAGCAGGCGAATCGATGACTCTCCGAGAGCTTCAGGAATTGCGGGAGAAGGCGCCCTTGCATGCCTCTCAAGACGTTGCTTCGGCGATTGACCGCATCCGGGAATTGCGCAAGGGGAATCGTTTGGGACGGGATCTTTCCATTCGGCAGTTGATCGATGAAGGGCGGAGGTTTTGAGTAAGTTCGTTCTTGACTGCTCCGTAGCCGTGGCATGGCATTTTGAAGACGAGCCAGAACCCTATGCGGATCGCGTTCTGGATGCGCTCAAGGTGCAGCGTGCGTACGTGCCAGTCTTGTTTTTTTACGAGGTGGCCAACGCACTCCTCGTTGCCGAGCGAAAGGGCAGAACGACCGCTTCAAAGGCAGACGCCTTCTTTTCCGAATTCGCCACTTTGCCGCTGGAGATCGATTCAGAATTGCCGCTGGTCTCCGGGCCTCGCACGATGGCGCTGGCTCGCAACCACCATTTGGCAGCCTATGATGCTACCTATCTTGAACTAGCCAAACGCTACGGTTTGCCCTTGGCTACCCTCGACCAGGCGCTTCGCAAGGCTGCGCCTGAGGCCGGGGTCTCCATTCTGTTTGAATCCTGAGGTACCACAGTGCTGATTTCCCTGAATTGGCTTCGTGACTTTGTTGATATTCCCAAAGACGTTGATCCGCGCTCCTTGGGCGAGCGGTTTACCACCACGACCGCCGAAATCGAAGGTATCGAGCATGTTCAATGTTCGGCCTCCGGGCTGATTGCCGCCGAGGTGAAATCCGTTCAGCGCCGGTCGGGCGAAGGCTGGCAATATGCCGTGCGCCTGAACCTCGGCAGCGGCAAAGTCGACACCATCACCATCGCCGAAGGGCTCAAGCCCGGCGACCGCGTGATCTTCGCGCCGGTGGGGGCGACGTTGCCGGGTGTCGGCCAGGTGGGCGAGAAGACCCTGGCTCCCGGCGTGACCAGCCAGGGCATGATCGTGCCTGGCGACGCCCTGGGCCTGCCCACGGTCGGTCAGCGGGCCATGTGGCTGCCGCCGAGCGTCCAGCCCGGCACGCCCATCGACATGACCCTGTTCGACGACTGGCTTGTCGAGATCGACAACAAGTCCATTACCAACCGTCCGGACCTGTGGGGCCACTACGGCGTGGCTCGCGAAGTGGCGGCCATGCTCAACCTGCCGCTCCGGCCGTACCCGGTCGTGCCGGTGGCGGAATTGGCCGAACTCGACCTGCCCGAGATCCCCATCGTGATCGAAGACCCGGCCAAGTGCCCGCGGTACAGCGCCCTCAGATTCACCGGCGTGAAATCACAGCCGGCGCCACTCTGGATGCAGGTCCGGCTGGCCCACGTGGGCATGCGGCCCATCGATATTCTCGTCGATCTGACCAACTACATCATGGCCGAATTGGGCCAGCCCATGCACGCCTTTGACGGCGGCCGGCTCGACCGCATCGAGGTAGCGATGGCCGCGCCGGGCGAAGTCTTCACCACGCTGGACGGGGTGAAACGCACGATGCCCGAAGGCACGTTGATGATCCAGTCGCAGGGCAAGTCCGTGGCCATTGCCGGCATTATGGGTGGGGCCGAGACCGAGGTGAGCCCGACCACAACCGAGCTGCTGCTGGAAAGCGCGAACTTCGAGCCGGCCACCATTCGCCGGGCGGCGACGGCCATGGGTCATCGCACCGACGCCAGCGCCCGCTTCGAGAAGTCACTCGATCCGCAAAACACCGTGCTGGCCATCCAGCGGTTCGTGCAACTCGCCCGGCCGGAACTGCCGGAGATGCGGTTCACCAGCCGGCTCTCCGACCTGTTCCCGAATCCGCCTGAGCCGGTGGTGATCACCGTGGATCCGAACTTCGTGGCCCGCTACATCGGCCGGGCCGTCCCGGTGGAGGAGATCAAGCGCATCCTGACCGCCCTGGAGTTCACCGTCAGCGAACGCGATGGCGTGCTCGATGTGCGCGTGCCGACCTTCCGCGCGACGAAGGATGTCACCATCGAGGCCGACGTCATCGAGGAAATCTCCCGCTTCATCGGCTATGGTTCCATTGCTCCGGAACTGCCCACCGTCACCGTCCGCTACGCCGAGCCCGACACCATGGTGGACCTGCAGCGGCGGACGCTTTCGCTGTTGACCGGCGGCATGACCTACGCGGAGGTGCACCGCTACGTCTGGTTTGACGACGACTGGCTTCGGCGGCTGGGCTTTGAACCGGGCCCGACCGTCACCCTCCGCAACCCGGCCGCCGCGAACATGGCGCGTCTGCGGACGACGTTGGTGCCCGGATTGCTGGCTGCCGTCGATCTCAATCGCCACTACGCCGAACGCTTCGAGCTGGTAGAGGTGGGGAGCGTCTTTCCGCCGGAGGCCGTCAACCAGGCAGGCTCTATCGGCGAGTTCCGGCACCTGGGTATGGTGCTGGTGACGCCGGGGCGCAAGGCGGCGGTGGAAGACGAACTGCTCCGCCGGCTCAAGACCGACGTCGAGACCTGGGCCATGCAGACGCTCAATGCCCACGTGCGCTTCGCGGTGGCCGAGAAGACGGTCGGGCCGTGGGAGCAGGGGCCCAAGACGGCCCTGGTGCTGATCGACGAGAAGCCGGTGGGGCGATTGACGGCTGTGCCGGCCGCGTGCAAGCGCGCCATCGACGAACATCTCACCGCGTGGTCCATCGCCCTGGCCGAGATCAATCTGTCGGCCGTGGCGGAGTTGCCCGTGCACGAGAAGAAGCTGGTTCCCATTCCGGAGTTTCCGCGGGTGGACGTGGACTTCTCCGTGCTGGTTCCGGCCGCCCGGCGCTACCGTGAAATCGAGCAGGCACTGGCCGGCTATGACCATCCGCTGCTGCGCCGGCTGGCGTTTGTAGACAGCTACGAGGGCGGATCGGTGCCGGCCGGACAGCGAAGCCTGACCTTCCGGGCCACCATCGCCGACCCCACGCGGACGCTCAAAGACCAGGACATCAAGAGCTTCCGCGAGCATTTCATTGCGTTCCTGGTCCGCGAGGGCATGACCCTGCGGGCCTGATGAGCGGGGCGCGATGACGGCATCGCTGGGCTGGCCTTGGGGCCTGGTTCCCGGGGATAACCCTTCCCGCGACTTTCGTTTCAGTGTAATCTGAAATGACCGTGCGCGATCTTGCGACCGCCACTGACGCAGGGCGCCAGATTGCTTCAGAGGGTGCGGGCGACCAGGTCGGGAATCCGAACGTGCGCTGCGCTCGGCCAGACCCGGTCTTCGCACTGCCACCCTGAAAAGGGCGGGCGTCCCAGCCTTGGCCTGCCGGCACACCATCGCGCACGGGGATGGAAGCGCGGCACACATCGGCCTCGTGCGCGCCTATTGTTTAGCGGGCATTGTTGAGCGGGCACGTTCTTTGACGAAGGGAAGAGGATATGCATTCGGTTCACACACGAAGCGCCTGTTTCTCGCTACCCTGGCTGGTCGCGGCCCTGTTGCTTGGCGGAATGCTGACCCCACCCGCTTTCGCTCAGCGCGAGGTCCGTCAGCCGCGGCTGGTGCTGGTCCTGGTGGTGGATCAGTTGCGGGCTGACTTTCTCACCCGCTATCGCGATCACTTCGGCAACAATGGCTTTCGCCGGTTGATGGACAACGGCGCGCATTTTGCGAACGCCCATTTCTCCTTCGGGGCTCCCTCCACGGCCGCCGGCCATGCCACCATCGCCACCGGACGGTTGCCGCGCCAGCATGGCGTGGTGGGCAACCAATGGCTCCAGGGGCAGGTTAACCCCGCCCTGAGATCGGCGTTTTTCGATCCCGAGGCCAGGATCCTGGTGGGGCCCGGTGGGCGCACTGAGGGCCGCTCGCCGCGCAACCTGATCGGCGCCACCCTGGGCGATCAGTTGAAGCTGACCAACCGCGCCGCGCGCGTGTTCTCCATTTCGCTCAAGGACCGTGCCGCCATCGCCCTGGGCGGTAAGAACCCCGACGGCGCGTTCTGGTGGGACCTGAACACGGGCCACTTCGTCACCAGCAACTACTACATGGCCGAGATGCCCGCCTACGTGCGGGACTTCAACTCGAACCGATGGGCCGACCGCTTTACCAATAATCGGTGGGACCGGCTGCTGGCGCAGAGCGCCTATGCACTCCTCCAGCCGCTCGACCCGGCTTGGATGACGCAGACGGAAGGGCTGGGGCCGGCTTTCCCGCACGCTATTCCGCGCGTGACCGGCGCGCCCACCCGGGAGTATTACACCGCCGTCATGCACACGCCCTTCGGCAATGAGGTGGTGCTGGAGCTGGCCCGCCGCGTACTCGTCTCCGAACGGCTGGGAACGGACGATGCCACCGATCTGCTGTGCGTGAGCCTGTCTTCCTTCGACGCGGCCGGCCACCTGTTCGGGCCGGACAGCGCGGAAATGATGGATTTCACCGTGCGCACCGACCGGCAGATCGGCGCGTTCCTGGATGCGGTGGACCGGGCCGTCGGGTTGAACCGCTGCATTGTGGTGCTGACCGCGGATCACGGCGTCACGACCGCTCCGCGTCTGGCGGCGACCGTCGGCCTGAACGGCGGTCGAATCGACCTCACCGCCGTCATCAAGAATCTCAATGAGAAGTTGTCCGGTGTCGCCAGCCTTCCCGACAGGCACGCTCATATCATCGCCGCTTCCGTCCCGTGGCTCTTTTGGGATCCCGCTGTCATGGCCCTTGAGCAGGAGCAGCGCGTCAAGTTGCTGGCCGCCGCCCAACAGCGGCTGCGCGCGATCGATGGGGTCTCCGATGTCTTTACGGTGACGGACCTGGACGGGCCGGCGCCCATGCCGTCGGACGTGTCTCGCTACCTGGCATGGCGTTCGTACTTCCCCGGCCGGGCCGGCGAATTGTACATGCAATTAGCGCCCTACTGGAATACCCGGGAGGGCGACTTCGCCGGGCACAATTCCGGCTACAATCACGACCGGCACGTGCCCATCGTCATTATGGGCGGGCTGGTCCGCCCGGGGCGTTACTTCACCGAGGCCGATCCGGCGGATATCCCCGTGACCCTGGCCGCCATGCTGGGAATCGAGCCGCCGCGGGGGGCGGTGGGGCGGGTGTTGGCGGAGGCGTTCGATCCGGCGGAATTTGTGCGGTAGAGGTCGTTGCGTGGAAGTGAGAGGTGAGCAGTGAGAATGCGTGTTGTCTGCTGGTTGGGTCTGGTCGCGTTTTGTCCTTGTCTCCTACTGGCGGTTGAACCGGATGGGGCGGCCGGGGTGGTGACGGTGACGCCGGAGGATACGGGTGCGGCGCTGATCAATCCCTCCATGGGGTGGACCATGCACTTCTACTCCAATGTCCCGAAGAACTATGGCTCCAAGCTGGCCCCCAGCGATACGGTGGATGATTTCCCCGGCCTCTCGACGGTCTATCTGCGCGTGCCCTGGGCCTTCATCGAGCCGGAGGAAGGGAAATTCAACTGGGCGCTGCTGGATACGCCCGCACAGCGGTGGATCGCCAAAGGCAAGTACGTGGCCATGCGGATCACCTGCTCCGAAAACTGGATCCGGTTCGCCACGCCGGAGTGGGTCAAGAACGCCGGGGCCAAAGGCGTGTTCTACAACTTTGGGCAGGGGCCGGCGGAGAACGGCGCATGCTGGGACCCGGACTATCTCGACCCTGTTTTCCTGGAGAAGCTCGACCGCCTGCTGGCGGCACTGGCCGCGCGCTATGAGGGCAACCCGAACGTGGCGTTTATAGACGTAGGGACGTTCGGGCTGTGGGGCGAGGGCCATGCGCACATGAGCAGCCAGGTGCCTGAAGAACGCATCCCGGAGATCGTCGCGAAGCACATCGAGCTGCATCGCAAACATTTCAAGACCACGTTGCTGTGCATCAGCGATGACGTGGTGGGGCACGACCGGCCGGGCAAGCGCTTTCCGATCACCGACGCGGCCCTGGAACAAGGCGTGAGCCTGCGCGATGACAGCATCATGGTGCAACCGCCGCCGCGTTCGTGGTATCACGCCGAGTTGGCCCAGATGTTCTGGCCGAAGCTGCCGGTGATCCTCGAACACGAGCACTACGGCGGATCGAAGCAGCGCCAGGCGTGGGGCGACGGCTCGCTGCTGGTCAAGGCGGTGGAGGATTACCACGCGAGCTTCATGTCCATCCACTGGTGGCCGCGGGTGCTGCTGGAAGAGAATCGGGCGGTGATCGAGAAGATCAATCGGCGGATAGGTTATCGCCTGGTGCCCCGGCGGGTGAGCTGGCCGGCGACGGTGAAGATCGGACAGCGCTTTGAGGTGACCTCCGACTGGGCCAACGCCGGCGTGGCGCCTTGTTATCCGGGCGGTTACATGGCCCTGACGCTGAAAGATGCGGACGGGGGCCTGGTGGCGGTGCTGGTGGAAGACGGGTTCAACATGCGCGATCTGGCCGTCGGGCCGCCGGGCCAGGCGCCGACGCGGACGCTCAAGTCATCATTCGTGGCCGGCCTCATCGCGCCGACAACGCGGGCGGGAACGTACGATGTGTACCTGTCGGTGGGAGCACGTGACGGCACGCCCCGGATCGCGCTGCCGCTGGAGGGGGATGACGGGCAGCGGCGATACAAGCTGGGCAGCGTGCGGTTGGTGGAGTAAATACCCTCCATTCGGTATGAGTCCGGCGGGGATCGCAAGGCGGCACATCGCTGTGTCGACGGACCGTCACGTGCGGCTGTGGCAATTCTTTGTGGCGGGGGCGCGGGACCGCTAAGGGCGTACGTCTTGCACACCTTTGAGGTGGGCAGGATGCACGCCCTCCTGATGCGCCCGGCCGCTTTACCTCAATCCTTTGCCAGACTCTTTCGTGCCGGCCGGGCGGTATGGTGGTTGCCCAATCCGCTTGTGGGGGCAACAATACCGGGTCGGAACAGAGGGCCACATACGCAAGGAGAGTCGGGATGGCACACAAGGAATGGACTGTTGATGAACTGGAGCGGCTTGCGCGGGGGTTTCAGCCGGCATGCGTGCTGTTGGCGGCCACGGAACTGGACCTGTTCGGGGTCATGGGCGGTGAAGCTTTCACTGCCTCGCAGGCGGCCGAAAAGCTGGGGAGCGACCTGCGCGGCACCACCATTCTGCTGGATGCCCTGGCCGCGCTGAAGCTGTTGCACAAGGCGGGGGAGCGCTACGAAGTGCCCGCCAGTGTTGCGAATCTGTTGACCGCCGGCCGGCCGGGGAATCAGCTTGCCATGATGCAGCATCAGGCCAACTGCCTGCGCCGCTGGGCACGGCTGGCGGAGGTGGTAAAGACGGGGCGTCCGGCCCCGCGCGAGCCCAGTATTCGCGGCGAGGCGGCCGACTACGCCTCGTTCATCGAGGCGATGGACAATGTGTCCGGGCCCGTGGCCGGCAAGATTGTGGCCGATCTTCAGCCGCTGGAATTCCGGCATCTGCTCGATGTCGGCGGCGCTTCGGGAAGCTGGACCATCGAGTTTCTTCGGGCCAATCCCGGCGCGCGGGCGACCCTGTTCGACCTGCCGGTCGTGTTGCCCCAGGCTCAAGAGCGTCTACGGGCGGCCGGCCTCCTCGATCGCGTGACGCTCGCCCCGGGCGATTTTTATGTTGATCCGTTGCCGGCCGGCGCGGATCTGGCGTGGGTCAGCGCGATCGTACATCAGAACTCGCGCGAGCAGAACCGCGAGCTGTTTGGCCGGGTCTTTGCCGCGCTGACGTCCGGCGGGCAGATCCTGATTCGCGATTATCTCATGGAGGCTTCCCGGATCAGCCCCGTGGGTGGAGCCTTGTTCGCGGTGAACATGCTGTCAGCTACGGAAAAGGGCGGGACCTTCACGTTCGATGAGCTGCGCGAAGACCTCGAACACGCCGGTTTTGCCGATGTGAAGATCGTCCGGCCCGATGACACGATGCACGCGGTCATGGCGGCCCGGAAGCCGTGAGCCAGCGGGTTCCGCGCGGCGAGGCGAAGGCGAACCGGAAACCTTCTACCAGGCCTTCGCCGCTGTTTAGTAAAGATAAGTGTTCCAGCGCGACCAGTAGCTGACCAGGCTGGTAAGCATTTCCTCAAGTTCGCGGTAGCCGAGAGGTTTCACCAGGTAGCTGTTCGCGTAAGCGCAATAGGCCCGCCGGATGTCCTCCGGATCGGTGGAACTGGTCAGCACGACGATCACGAGGTCGGCCCATGCAGGGTCTGATTTCAGCCGCTGCAACAGCTCGTGGCCGGAGGATCCTGGAAGCCCGAGGTCGAGCAACATCAGGTCGGGACGTCGCCTGCCGGTAAAGGGCGGTTTTTCCCACAGGTAGGCCGTGGCCTGGATCGCGTCAGTCACTCGGTCGACGGAGACCAGGAGTTTATCGAACACACGATTGACCAGCGCTGCGTGGGTGTCGTCGTCTTCAACCAGCAGAATATGGAGCGAACGCTCCATAGTCCCCTCCCCCCGGGAAATGGGTTCAAAAAGCGGCGAACACAGCATTATTCCTCGATGGCCGGTTGAAGACAAGAAAACTCGCGGCACTCGCGGAGTCCGGATAATACGCTCCCCGCCCCGCACGGCATCAGGGTCTGTCCCATCCGCTGCGCCGCAGGGTGTACGGTAAGTTACGAAAGGGCGGCAGAGAGGGCCGCGCTCCCGCTGGAATCGTTAAGACCGGACCTCTGGGCGCAAGCCGTTAACGCATTAACCCCGGGCCAGGCGGCAGAGAATCTCGCAGCCCTGCTCGAGGTTCTCGTCGCTGGTGGCATAGCTGATGCGAAAATGGGTGTCCCGTTCGCTGAAGACGTTGCCGGGGATGATCAGCACATTGTTGGCGATGGCCTGTTCGACGAAGGCGGTGGCGTTGGGGAACCGCTTCGGAGCTCGCGGGAAGAAGTAGAAGCCGCCGCTGGGTTTGGAGATCTCGAAATCGCCCGAAAGCCGCTGCCAGACCAGATCGCGCTTGCGACGATAGGCGTCCACGTGCGCGCTGATGTCCACGTCCAGGGCGGCCAGTCCGGCATGCTGAACGATGCTGGGGGCGCAGACAAAGGTGTACTGCTGGAGCTTGGTCATCTCGTTGATGAGCCACTGCGGGCCGGCCGCATAACCGAGCCGCCAGCCGGTCATGGCGTAGCTCTTGCTGAAGCCGCGCAGCAGCAGCGTGCGATGCGGAGCGAAGGGCACGCCCGAGGGGCACGGGCCATCGTAGGAAAGCTGCTGGTAAATCTCGTCCAGCACCAGAATCAGGTCATGGCGTTCGGCCAGTTCGGCGGCCTGGCGAAGTTCGTCGCTCGTGAGGATCACGCCCGTCGGGTTGCTGGGAGAAGCCAGCACCAGCACCTTGGTACGCGGGGTGATGGCGGCCTCGAAACGCGCCGGGTCGAAGCGGAAGTCGGGATAGGTGTCCACCGGCACGGGCACGCCGCCGATCAGCTTCACGGCATGCTTGTAGATCACGAAGTAGGGGTCGGGAATCAGGACTTCGTCGCCGGGGTTCAGGAGGGCCATGAATGAAAGCTGGATCCCGCCGGAAACGCCGGAGGTAATCAGCACGGGAAGATCCAGGTTGAGCTCTTTCTTGAGATCGGCCGCGAGGCGCTCGCGCAGCGGGTTGATGCCCTGGGTGACCGTGTAGCCGTTCTGGCGGTTCTGGATGGCGCGGCAGGCAGCTTCGCGGGCGGCTTCGGGCACGTCGAAGTCGGGCTGACCGATGGAGAGGTTGATGGGATTCTTCAGTTTGGCCCCCAGGTCGAAGACCTTGCGGATGCCGGAAGCATCCACCGAACGGCTGCGGGCGGAAAGAAAACGATCCGGGCTGGGGGCGGGCATGGTGTCAACCTCGTGAACAGATCATGACCATAGAGAACCATGCCCACGCGACGCCGCGTGGGCATGGTCAGCATTACGCGAAAGACTTCATTTTTCGGGCACAGCCAACAGGGCCGAGGCCCGTTTGAAGTTCGTCCCGCCGGGCGTGCGTCACAGCTTCTGAGCAGTATCAGGCGATACCGGCCGTTGCCGAAAGGGCCCGAACCGCCCACCGCTGGCGCGTTCATCGCCGGCTTATGGGACGGAACTCTTACTTCTTGGCTTCCTTGCCGGCCGCGGCGGCCTGTTCGGCCTCTTCCTTCTTCTTGACCTTCTTGCCCACCTTGGCGGTCCGGTTGCTCACTTTGGGCAGACCGAAAACGCTCTTCTCGGGGTTCCAGCGGTCCTCGTCAGCGAGTTTCTTGAGTCGCTCCGCGCGGGTCAACACATTCCGGTGACGGCTCAACGCGCCGCCAGTCTTCAACGAACGATCCATCGACATCGCAAATGATCTCCTGAGTTTGCGTCAGTCTTTCCGGTTTATCTCTTGATGTATTTCCGGCCGTAAGGCTCGCGCATCATGTAGTTGGCCTTACTTCCGAACTCCGCCTTGTACTGTTTGCCCAGCCCTTTGACGAACTGGCAGAACTCGTCGAACTTGGCTTTCTCCGTGCTGTTGTTGTAGTCGAAGCCTTGCGTGCTGACGAGTTGGAATCTCTCGCCGCTGGGCTCAATGGTGGTGGAAACACCGTATTTCTCTTGCAGCCATCGCTGGATCTGCTCGGCCTCGGCCCTGTGGCTCCGGTCAAATGTTTCCAAAATCACGTAAGTAAGCCCGGAAACTCGCTGTCCGGGTGTGGTCGGAGCGGGCGGGGGCACCTGAACGCTGCGATTGGCTGCCGCGACCGTTGGAGCGGGAGGGGGAGCGGGCTTGGCCGGTGGCGAGGCCTTGGCGGGGGGCTTGGCGGTATCCGCACTTAGCACCGCGCTGGAGCCGGTTCCTGACCGCAGGCTGCGCCGCTCTCCCGGCGTCGGTACGTCCAGGACCGCCGGCGTGGCCGGACTGTTGCGAACGGTGTCCAGCTCATCAGTGTTTTTCACCACCGCGGTTGCGGGCGCGGCTGGTCGGCCAATCCCCCGACCCATCTGGTAGGCCAGGAACAACCCGATCAACAGCGCGCCGCCAACAATGGCCGCATTCGTCGCATTCAGTGAGAGTTCGAATCTTCCTTCGCGCACCCGGGCGATGGGCGGACGCTCCTCGTCTATGTCTGCATCAATCCTCGTGCCGGTCGTGGGAGGGCTCGCCGGCACAGGTGCCTGGAGGGCCGCGGGGGGGGCCGCCGGAGCCGAAAGCTCAGGTTGAGGGGCGGCCACGGAGGGGGATGGCACTGCCTCACTTGCAGGTGAAGCGCTCGAATCGACGGCCGGCTGGGGGGGAGGAGTAGATGGTTGTGCGGATTGCTGAGCTTCGCCGGGGGAGGTTGGTGCGGTCTTATTGCGCCACCACTTAGGCAGAGGAAGCTTGCCGGACGGCTTCTCGTCCTTAGTGATAACCTCAAAAAGCGCAGGAGCATATTTGGATTTGGCCACCTGCGATTCCTCCCATTCAGAAGCCCAGGGGGTGCAGCTCCGCTGACCCCGGTAACCAATGGAACCTGTATAGGATAGCGGGTTTTACCTGAGGTTCAAGCGAGCAGATGAGCGGCGATTCACACCCTGCCCGCAGGGGGGCCGCCCTTGCTGCTGTTGAGCTTGCCGCGGATAATCCACCATCCGCATCGGGCGGGGGCGTGCGAGCGTGGAAATGTCTGGAGTGGTGCCTTTGGCGGGCCGGGTATATGCATAAGTCTTTTAAAATATTGCTTTTATGTGGGATAGCCCTGGCCGCGTGCACAGGCTGTCCGGTGGTCAATAACCGGCCGGCGCCCGGCAAGGTGCATTTGCTGCGCGAGCCGGTGGAGGGGCGGAAATACTATCTGTACGTGCCGACTGCTTACCACGAGCGGCACCGTTGGCCCCTGGTAGTGACCTGTCACGGCACTCGCCCGTTCGACTCCGCCCTGGCCCAGATAGACGAATGGAAGGGCGTCGCCGAGCAGCGCGGCTTCCTGGTGGCCGCGCCGGAACTGACGGCCTCATCGGCCTTTACGCCACCGGTCGAAGAGCAGATCCAGCGGCAGATGGACGATGAACGGGCCATCCTGTCGCTCGTAGGCCATGTTCGGGCCGGGCGGTCGATTGACGATACGCGGGTTTTTCTAACCGGATGGTCGGCGGGTAGTTATGTGGTTTTGTTCGTCGGCCTCCGGCACCCGGAAGTGTTCCGGGCCCTGTCCGTCCGGCAGGGCAATTTCAGGGAAGAGTATTTGCAGCCCGTGGTACCGTTCCTGGATCCCCATCAGGCCATCCAGGTGACCTATGGCGAATTTGACCTGTTGCGCAAGGACGCCCTGGCCTGCATCGACTGGCTGCGGGCCCATAACATGGATCCGACCCCCTTGGAGACCTTTGCCCAGCATCGACGCGATCCGAATCCGGTGTTCGCCTTCTTCGCCAACGTGGTGCGAAATGAGCCCTGGGTCCGGCTGGAAGTGAAGGAGGACCCGGCCGACGAAATGCGCGTGACCCTTGCGGTGCGGGCGTCGTTTGTGCCTCAGGCCTGTTTCTGGGACTTTGGTGATGGTCATCAATCCCGGGAGGTCGCCCCGACGCATCGCTACGAGCAGCCGGGAACCTACACGGTCCGGGTGGTGCTGGGCGAGCCGGGCAGCGGCCGGGTGGTCCGGAGCATCAAGCTCCAACTGCCGCGAGTACGGCTGGGAGCGACGCCGCCGACGACACGTCCGGATTGAGCCGCAAACTTGCATCCTGAACGGTCTTGCGCTGTGCTCCCCTGCCGTCCATATCTTAGATTCCTTTTGTGCGAAAGGAATCCGAGCTTACAGTCCGAAAAGGCGCGCATCTGACCGTTCGGCAGACGCTGGGGTTGGCCCTCGCGCTAACGGCCGCATCCACCGTGCTGGGGGCGGCGGGGGTGTTTGGATATCAACTACACCAGGCCGGCCGGCAAGGGGAATCATTACGCCTGAAGGCCATGGCGGAAGTCTATGCGGCCCAGGTGGCCCAACTTATCGGCGCCCCCGCCAGTCTGCACGAGGACGAGCCGCCGCCTTCACCGGTTTCACAGCTCTGCGAACCGTCGCGCGAGAACGGCGGGTACGGCGCCCTTCAGGCACGGCTCGAAGAGTGGGCCTGGCATCCGGCCAGCCGGCTGCTGGCCGTGCTCGATTTTGATGGGGATATTGTCGCCCTCAGGGGAGATCGAGCCCTTCTGCAAGAGTGGATCGCGTCATTCGGGAGTCCGGCCCTGCGGGAATCGGGACCTTCTGACGCCCGCTCCACGTCCACAAGCCCGGCGTCCGCATCCCCGGTCACAATCATCCCGGGCAACAGCGCGTTGTGCCTGCCCGAAGTGGCGATGGTCGCCGTGCCGATCACGCCGTCCGGTGCAGTCCGTCCCCTGGGCACGCTGGTGTACGCCGCGCGAACCTCCACTCCGTATGGGCCCGGGGCCGGTAGAAGCGTCTGGAAGTATATGGCGGCAGTGCTGGCCATATCCCTCGCGGGCATTCTGATGGGTCTGTGCCTCCTGTGGCATGGCCTGCTGGAACCGCTGAACGCGCTGCTGCGGATCGGACGGACCGAGGAGCGGCCCGCGCCGTCCGGCCCAGGGAACGATGAAATCGAGGCCCTGGCCAGCCTGTTGCGGGACATGAACTGCGGCCTGGACGAATGGCGCGAGCGGGTGGCCGAGCTGGAGGCGTCGGTGGATCAGCGGGTGCGGGATGAAACCCTCAAGGTGACGCGCCAACTTCGACAGATCGAACACAAGGCTTGGATAGACCCGCTGTCCCGTTTGAGCAATCGCCGCCTGATGGACGAGAAATACGCTGCGCTGTTCAACAGGTGCCGTGACGCCGGCGAGGAGCTGGCCGTGGTCATGCTGGACGTCGATCACTTCAAGACGCTCAACGACACCCTGGGGCACAAGGCCGGCGACGAGTTGATCGGTTTTATCGGCGAATTGCTGCGCCAGTGTATCCGCGGCGAGGATTGGGCCATCCGTTATGGCGGCGACGAGTTCCTGCTCATTCTGCCGGGATCGAATTCCACCCAGGCGGGCATGGTTGCCGAGCGGATCATCCGGTTGTTCGGCCAGCGGGCCCGGTTGCTCGCGGTGGAGCCCAGGCCGAGCATGAGCGCGGGTGTGGCCTCGTTGAGAGATCATCGTCCGGCAACTTCCGCATCGTTGATTCAGATGGCCGACCAGGCGCTTTACAGGGCCAAGAGCCTGGGCAAGTCGCAGGTGAGCGTGTACCGGCCGGGCGCGGCACGGTCCGCGGAGCTGCGGCGATCGTACGAGAACACCTGATAACCCAAACCCCTGATAACCCATTTGATCTGCAGTGAGGGTGGGACGGATCTCCGGCCGGAGGTTGGGGACCGGGCATTTCTTGGACAGAACGGCCGAGTACGGAGCCCGAGCGCCACACAACAAGAGCGATACAGCGGAGAACGGCCGGTACGGAGCCCGGCCGCTACACGGTGACGGAAACGGCCGGGACGGAGCGCGGGCGCTACGGCTTTTTCTGCGGAACGGCCGGCATAACCTTTCCCGACAGTGATCTTTCGGGGTTCTCTTTTCAATGCGTCAATGCGAATCGCACACGAGCACGGCTCAAGAGCCGTGGCACACAGGCTGGGTACACAAGCTGGGGCACACAGGTGGGGCACGCCGGCTGGGGAGTGTTAAAACTGGTAATTGCTTCTGGAGAGTGGGCCGATAAAAGCGTTGATTTCAGGGCTGGAAGCCGGAGGGGAAAGGGGAAGTGGGAGAGCGGGCGAAATTTTCCGGGAATCATTTGCCTGCCGGTTGATCGTTTCTTATGTTTGAGGTGCCTTTCGACGATTCAAACAGCGTGAACGCGGAAGGCGAAGGGAATGGTAACTCGCCGTTGCGGCGAAACTTGAACCAGCCGCAACCAGGGCCCGCCGGGGTAGATGAACAAAAGCGGGCTCTTAAGCAGGACAAACGGAAAACGGCCGGTACAGAGCCCGGCTGCTACGCAGTGGCGAAAACGGCTATTACGGAGCCGGGCCGCCACGTGAATCAGAAATGAATCTCGGCAGGGGATCCGCCGAGTTTGGGCATCGGGGTGAGTACTCCGGCCCATGGGGAACGCTATGTCGGTTCAGGGAGAAACACCGGCTGGCACTATTAGCCCGTCGGGGAAACGGGCGAGGAAAGGAGAAACCATGAAGGCACTGGTGAACCGAGTTCGGAATTTCGTGGTCAGCGAGGATGGCCCGACCGCGACCGAGTATGCCGTTATGCTGGCCCTGATCATCATTGTGGCCATGGCCGGCATCACCCTGCTGGGCAACAAAGTCAACCAGATCTTCACCGACGTCGAGGGCGCCCTGCCGGATGGCACGGCGGCCAGCTCGTAAGCACGAGGGGCGACGCGGTGGTCGCGTAGTCCTGACGCGATTGTCTGTGGGGCGCCCGTTCGGGAGAGCGGGCCCCCACAATCTGTAAATGAGCGACCAGCAATGGGGCATGAGGGGGCGCGAAATGACGAATGACGAAATCCGAATGACGAATGACGATGACGGCTCGGCCGTGCGGTTCGGTTCGTCATTCTCTCGTTATTCGAGCTTCGTCATTCGTCATTCGTAACCTCCAGGTTGAGGGGACAAAGGGAGACAGCGAATGCAGTCAGCTTTCTGGACAGTGACATGTGCCGTAATGGTCCCCGGCATCCTGTGGGCGTCGTGGATCGATTACAAGGAGCGGCGGGTGCCGAACTGGCTCAACGCCGCGATCGCGTTGGCGGGCTTTGCCGCACAGGCGTATTTCAACGGGCTTTCCGGAGTGGGGATGGGGGCGTTGGGGCTGGCCGTGGGCTTTGCGGTGTTGATTGTTCCCTGGCTCATGCACGGCATGGGCGCGGGCGACGTGAAGCTCATGATGGCCATCGGTGTGTGGCTGGGACCGTGGTTGACGTTTCTGTCGTTCTGCGTGGGGGCCGTGGTCGGCGGCGTCATCGCCGTGGTGATGATCCTGTCCACGGGGCGGCTCTGGCAGGCGTACGGCAACCTGGCGACCATCGTGGACAAATGCTCCAGCACGTCCACCCTCTTCAGCGAGTACGGCTCGGCCAAGAGCTTCGGGTCGACCTCGCAGTTGCTGCCTTACGGGGTGCCGCTCACCATCGGCACGCTGATGATATTCTTCGGCGGGCCGCTGGGCCTGCTCTAGGAGGGTTGTGATGACAAGGCATGGGGTTCTGCATCAAGGGCGGGGCCGGGCCCGTCGACGCACCGTTCGTCGCGGTGCGGCCGTCGTGGAAATGGCCGTGGTCACGCCTCTCTTGTTGCTGATCATGCTGGGGGTTATCGAGTTCGGCTGGGTCTTCATGACCACCGAGACGCTCACGAACGCCACCCGTGAGGCCGCACGGGTGGGCGTGCTGCAGGGGAGCACGCACGAGGACATCCGCAACCGCTTCAACGCGGCCATTGCTCCGACGGGTCTTTCGGTCTCCCCGTCGGAACTCATCATCACGGATGCGACGCCGGAAAACCCGGTCGTAACCGTTCGCGTGGCCATTCCTTATTCCAGGATCTCTCTGGCCGGGAACTGGCTGGGCCTCAATATCGACAGAACCATCGGTTCGTCCTGTACCATGCGCAAGGAAGGGCAGTTGTAAAAGGGGTTGTCCATGAAGTCACGGGCCATCATTCCACTGACCATCGGCCTGCTGATCGGCGTGTTCGCGATCAAGTATTTCGTGAACGTGGTTAAGAAGGCCAAGGGCGCCACCACCACGGAGACGGTGCAGGTGGTGTATGCGAATACCGACATCGCCCCCACGGTGGAAATCAAAGAGACCATGCTGGAGGTCAAGAACCTGCCGCGGGCAGTTGCTCCGAAACTCTACTTTCAGGATGTGAAAGAGGTGACGGGGCGGGTCGCCGGCCTGGCTATTCCCGCGGGGTTGCCGGTGGTGCCCAGCCTGCTGGCCCCCAAGGGTACTCCGCCGGGGCTGAGCGTCCGGATCAAGGACGGTTTCCGCGCCGTCGCCGTGCAGGTGGATGAATCCGCCGGCGTGGCCGGATGGGTCAAACCCGGTTCCCGCGTGGACGTGGTCGCGGTGATGTCCGCTCGCGGCAGCAGCGGAACGGAGACCATCAGCAAAGTCATCCTCCAGAATATCGAAGTGCTTGCCGTCGGTCAGGATGGGGGGACTAAGGGCGACACGGGCGCGGCCCTGGCCAAATCCGTGACTCTCGCGGTGACGCCCGATGAAATGCCCACGCTCCACCTGGCCGCTACCAAGGGCAAAATCCGGCTGGCCATGCGCAGCCAGGCTGACGACAGCCAACAGCAGGTGGCCCAAACGACCGATAACGATCTCCTGGGGCTGCCCGGCCAGAACAAGCCCGCCCCGTCCAAATTCTTGGCAGGAATGTTGAGCAATCTACCCAAGCCCGACCCCCGGGCGGCCGATAAGGAGTTCAGAGCCCATAAGGCGTCAGCGCCGGCCCAGCCAGTACCGGCCGTGGCATCGGCGATCCACCGCGTAGAGGTGTTCGAAGGGCCTCGGGTCTACAACGTCCTCTTCGAGGGCGAAGGTCCCAACCTGCGTCGCCTCTCTCCCGGTAAGGAACCTCGCGCCGCCAGCACGCCTTCGGGGCTTCAGGCTGTGGCCGACTCGCCAATTCGCCCTGAGAGTGGCAGGTGAGCTCCGGCCGGTCTCCCGGCCTGCTCGCTCGACTATAACGGCCCGGGCCGCGGCGGTTGCGGTCCGGGCCGCACTCAAAACCTCAGGGAGTCGCCAGATGTTCAGGCACAAGGAAGGTCGAACGGGTTCTGGGACGAGGCCGGGGCACGCGCTTGTGAAGAGATTCGCTCTTCCAGCAATCTGCCTGTTGGCCCTGGGAGTCGATCTGCTTCAGGCGGAACGACCCGCGGAGGCAACAGCGCCGGCTGCCGGCTCGAATGCCGGGCTTACGATCCAGGCCAACGTCAGAGAAATCACTGCCACCACCCCCAGTCAGAAGATCGAACTCTTCGCCGGTCACGGAATTCTCATCGATGTGAACCGGCCGGTTCGGAGGGCTGCCATCGGCGGCGAAGGAATTGCCGAGGTGAGCGTCCTCTCGCCACGGCAGATCATGCTCTCCGGAAAGACACTGGGAACAACCAACCTGATCTTGTGGGATGAAGACGACAATCAGGTGATTTACAACATCACCGTCCAACCCGACCTGGGGCCGCTCCGGGATGCCATCGCGACGGCAGCGCCTGGCGCGCAGGTCGAGGTGATCCCCATGGGCTCCAAGATCGTGCTGCGCGGCTCGGTCCCCGATGTGGACACCTGCGAGCACATCCTCAAACTCGCCGAGGCGTTCGCCGACACGCTGCCGGCCGCGCCCGCGGGCTCCAACGGCTCCGCCGGGCACACCAGCGCCTCTTCCGGGCAGAGCGGGAGCTCTCAGGCCGGGGCCGCGACGACCAGCGGCGCCTCGACCAGGAGACAGACGAACATCGTCAATCAACTGGTGGTCGCCGGTGAACACCAGGTCGTCCTGCGCTGCACCGTGGCCGAAGTGACCAAGACCGCCATCCGGCAGCTTGGCATCAACGGCTGGCTGGCCGGCGACAACATCCGCGATGTCTTCGCGGTCAACCAGATTGCGGGCATCAACCCGGTGAACATCGGGGCCGCCGCCGGACAGAACGTGATTCGTCCCGGCGGGCTGACCTTTGCCACCGGAGAGATGGGATTGTCGGCCACGCCCGAACTGAGCCTGGGTTTCCCCCGCGTACAGATGCAGTTGTTCTTCAAGGCGCTCCGCCAGAACAACCTTCTGCGCGTCCTGGCCGAGCCCAACCTGGTGGCCCTCAGCGGCCAGGAGGCCAGTTTCCTGGCCGGCGGTGAATTTGCCAGCGTGACCACCAGCATCAACGGCACCGAAATTGAATGGAAGGAATTCGGCATCCGCCTGCGGTTCACCCCAACGGTGATTGGCCGGCAGCTCATCCGCCTGCGGGTGGCCCCCGAAGTCAGCGACCTGGATCCCAGCCGGGCCGTCATCACGCCCCAGATCCAAATCCCCGGCGGCCTGATTACCCGTCGGGCGGAGACCACCATCGAGCTGGCCAGCGGCAGCACGATCGCCATCGCCGGGCTGCTCAACGAGCGTGCCCGCGGCATTGCCCAGAAGGTGCCCGCCCTGGGTGATGTGCCGGTGCTCGGCGCTTTGTTCAGCTCCGTCGAATTCCAGAAGGAAATGACTGAACTGGTGGTCCTGGTAACCCCGGAACTGGTTTCGGCCCTCCAGCCGGACCAGGTGGATCCCGTGCCGGGCCAATCCATGCGGGACCCCAACGATTGGGAACTTTTCGGACTGGGCATGCTCGAAGGCCAGCCGGTCTGCGAGCCGGATAACCCCGCCGGCGCGCTCGAAACCAAGGCGGCGCCGCGTTATCCGAAGCTGTCCAGCCCGCCGGAGCAGATGACGTTGCACGGACCGTGGGGACCGGCCGACAGGGCGGAAGCAATGCAGTAAGCAGGGAGAGATGAGGAAACGGCGCGCGGGGCCGGAAAAACCGTGCTCCGCGCGTCCGTTTCGCCCGGCAGAACCCCGGGCCATGGTCAAAAGGGACGTTCTGCCGGCAGGGTGCGGGCCGGGGCTCGTGCCGTACCACCAGGGGAAACAAAGTCGCAACCCGATAGGGCCGATGAATGTGATGAAGGGTAGTTATGAAGCAATCGGCTCGAGTCATCGTCTTTAACGCTGAAGAGGAGTACTCCGCGACGATCCGCGCGGATCTGCTGAGTATTCCAGGCGTTCAGATCGTTGCCGAACTGGATGAGTTGGCCCTGATCGAACAGGCGCTGAACCAGTTCCCGGCGGAGTTGCTCATCGCGCATCTGGATCCGGCCCCTGAACGGGTGTTGCCGGTGGTTGCCCAAATCGCCAAGGCAAGGCCTGAGCTGGCCGTCCTGGTCATCTCCGAGACGACCGACGGACAATTGATCCTTACCGGGGTGCGGGCCGGTATCCGCGAGTTTCTTCCCAAGCCCATTGATCACAACCTGCTGACCGAGGCCATCGAGAAGATCAAGGACCAGCATCAGGCCACCGTGGAGGTGGGGACGCTCATATCGGTCCTCAGCACCTCCGGAGGCGTTGGCTGCTCGACGCTGGCGGCGAACCTGGCCATCGAACTGAATGATCTGCCCTCGCTGAAGCGCCCTGTGGCCCTGGTGGACCTGGATTTTCGCTACGGGCAGCTTGCCACCATGCTGGACCTGCAGGCCGATTACACCATCACCGATCTATGCGACACCCCCGAGCAGCTTGATCCGGCCATGATCGACAAGGCCATGGTCAAGCACAGCTCCGGACTGCACCTGCTGGCCCGTCCCAACCAGTTCAATCAGGCCGATCAGATCACCGCCGCGCACTGCGCGGCCGTGCTCAGTTCGCTGCAGCAGCTTTATGACTATGTGGTCGTGGACGGCCCCAACCGCTACGACCCCGGCGGGCTGACGGTGCTCGACATGTCCGACCTGGCCCTGGTGGTCGTGCAGCTCCTGGTGCCCAGCGTCCGCAATGCTCACCGCATGCTCTCCGAGCTGCGCGACGCGGGCTATAACCTGAGCCGCTTCCGGCTGATCTGCAACCGGGTGGGGCGCGATTCGGGCCATCTGAACGTCGAACATATCGAAAAAACGCTCAACATGAAGGTGGCGCACCAGATCCCTGACGACTGGAAGACGGTCAGCGCGGCCATCAACATCGGGGTGCCCCTGCTGGAGCATGGTCCGAAAACGCGCGTGCGCCAGGCGATTCGGGAACTCGCGGAGAAAATCGGCCATCCCGGCGGCTTATGCGACGAGCCAACTCCTACGAAGACTGGTTTTCTGGGCCGGATTTTCAGCGGCGTATCGTAAGCTTTAGGCAGGTTGGGCAAAATGCCCACCGCGGTTCGGGCCCCATTGGGCCGAACAAAGTTATCCCGTCGCATCGGCGTGCTGCGCCCCCTCACGTGCGACGGGCTGGAAGTCGCGAGGGCGTGCCCGTTGCCGCGCAGCGGACTCTGCCCGCGACGCCACTGACAGGGGTTTCGGAGGCAGGTAATGTTCGGAAGGCTGAAGACGCCGGTTCAGGCCAGGGTGATGGCGCCGACGGGTGCGCCCGGGAACGGCAAGTTGATCTCCACTCCTCGCCCGCCGGAGGAAGCGACTCAGTCCGAACCCAAGCCGGCGACCGCCCCCGACAAGAACAGGCTCAAGCCCGTCGACGACAAGCTTGAAAAATACTACGCTCTCAAGACGCGCATTCACCGCAAGTTGGTGGAGCAGCTCGACCTGGCCGCGGTGGACCAGCAGGACCCGACCATCCGCGACCAGATCGGCGAGATGATTCTGGCCCTCTGTGAGAAGGAAAACGTCCTTCTCAACCACGCCGAACGCCAGCGCCTGGTAGGCGAAATTCTCGATGAAACCTTCGGCCTCGGGCCGCTCGAAGTGCTGCTCAAGGACCCGACCATCAGTGATATCCTCATCAACGGACCGCACAACTGCTACGTGGAACGCAAGGGCAAGCTCGAAAAGACGGACGTGCGCTTCCGTGATGACGCCCATCTGATCCACGTTATCGATAAGATCGTCAGCGCGGTAGGGCGGCGATGCGATGAGGTCAGCCCCATGGTGGACGCCCGCCTGAAGGATGGATCGCGTGTCAACGCGGTGATTCCGCCGCTGGCCCTGGATGGACCGAGCGTGTCCATTCGCCGCTTCGGACGCGACCCGATCACCTGGGACGACTACGTGCGGTTCAAGTCCTGCGCGCCGGAGATGGTCGAATTCTTCCGGGCCTGCGTGATTGCCCGGCTCAACATCCTGATCGTGGGCGGCACCGGTTCGGGTAAAACCACCCTGCTGAACAATATGTCCTCCTTCATTCCTCCCGACGATCGCATCGTCACCATTGAGGACGCGGCCGAACTGCGCCTGCGCCAGCCGCACGTCGTGCGTCTGGAGACACGCCCCCCGAATATTGAGGGCAAGGGCCAGATCACGATCCGCGATCTGTTGATCAACAGCCTGCGTATGCGGCCCGACCGCATCGTCGTCGGTGAGTGCCGCGGGGCCGAAACGCTGGACATGCTCCAGGCCATGAACACCGGTCACGACGGGTCATTGACCACCCTGCACGCCAACAGCACCCGTGATGCCGTGCAACGTGTCGAGACCATGGTGATGATGTCCGGCTTCGAACTGCCCGTGCGGGCCATCCGCCAGCAGTTCGCCTCGGCCATCTCCATCATTGTCAATGCTCAGCGTCTGACCGGCGGGCCGCGCAAGATCACCAACGTCACGGAAGTCACCGGCATGGAAGGCGATGTCGTCACCATGCAGGACATTTTTGCCTTTGAACAGCTCGGCGTAGACAGCAACGGAAAGGCCTACGGGCAGATCGTTGCGACCGGGCTGCGGCCCACTTTTCTCGATCGGCTGAAATCCGCCGGATGCGAGATCAGCACCAAGCTGTTCGAACGGCAGGTGCTCATGAGGGATATGGATGACTAGTGAGTGATGGGTGATGGGTAGTGAGTGATGAGTGGGGCGGTGTCGATGCCTGTTCATCACGCATCGCGCATCGCCAAAAAGGTGTACCATGGGAGCTTTGACCGGTATCTTCCTGTTGCTGTTGCCCATTGCGGGCTCGATGCTGTTGGTGTGGGGCATCTTCCAGGTGTTCCTGGATCTGCGCACGGCCAAGCAGAAGAAAGTGGTGGATCGCCTCGTCGAGACGCGCGTGGGCGGCAAGGAGCGGCAGATCAAGGAGTCGCTGCTCCGCAAACGGGCGAGCGAGGAACGCAACGGGCTGGAACGGGCCGTGGCTGGCCTGCAGGTGGTCGGCAGGCTGCAGCACGTGCTCGACCAGGCGGATGTGCCCTGGTCGGCCTCGCGCCTGCTGGTGAATCTCACCGGCCTTTCGCTGCTGATTTTCATGGTGATGATTGTCCTCCAGATGAACTTCATCACCGCCCTGGCGTGCAGCGCGGGCGTCGCCGGCCTGCCCCTGCTGTGGCTGATCCGCAAACGCAAGAAGCGCGTCAAGCTGATGGTCGAACAGCTCCCGGACGTTTTCGAACTCATGAGCCAGGCTCTGCGCGCCGGACACTCGCTGGCCAGCGCCATCCAACTGGTCAGCCAGCAGATGCCTGATCCCATCGGGGGCGAATTCGCCCGCGTGTTCCACGAGCAGAATCTCGGTCTCAAGATCGAGGAGGCCCTGCTTAACATGGCCCAGCGCACGGACCAGATGGATATCCGCTTCTTCGTCACCGCCGTGCTCATTCAGCGTCAGACGGGCGGTGACCTGGCCGAAGTGCTGGAGAAAATCGGCAAGGTCATCCGCGAACGCGTGCAGCTCCTGGGCACCGTGCAGGCGCTCACTGCCGAAGGACGCCTCTCCGGCTGGGTGCTCCTCGCGCTGCCTGTGGCCGTGTTCTTCGTGATGATGATTGTGAATCGGGATTACGGGCGCATGCTCATTGATACCCATACGGGCCGCCTCATGCTCGGGACGGCTATCGCCATGGACCTGATGGGTATGGCCATGATCAAGAAGATCGTGAACATCAAGGTGTAAGCCATGAACGAAATCTTCATTCTCGGCGTCCTGGTCTGCGCGAGCGTCGCGATGATCATCTATTCCCTCTGGCCCACCCGCCGGCAGGAGGAAGAGGAGGTGCTCCGGCGAATCGCCGGCAAGCGCCAGAACGCGGAGCCCGCCGGGGCCATGGGAGATCCCCGCTCGGCCGCCCGTCAGGTCCTTGAGAAGGTGACGCCGATCGCGATGAAACCGGTCATGCCGGCCAGCGAGGAGGAGATGTCCACCCTCCGCGAGAAGCTGGCCCAGGCCGGCTTCCGGCGAGAGTCGGCCACCCGGTATTTCCTGGCCAGCAAGACGATCCTGGGCGCAGCCCTGGCGGCGGTGGCCCTGATCGTCTGCCTGAGCAGCGGCCACGAGACAAAGCATGTTCTGGGCATGGCCGCCTTCCTGGGCGGATTAGGCTTCATGCTGCCCAACCTTTGGCTGCGGCTGGCCTGCAGCCAACGTGCGGAGAAGATCCGCAACGGATTGCCCGATTCGCTGGACCTGCTGGTGGTTTCCGTGGAGTCTGGGCTGGCCCTGGATGCCGGTCTGCAGCGGGTCAGCGATGAAATGCGCAACGTGCACGCCGAGCTGTCCGAAGAGCTGCAGATCGCCACTCTTGAGACGCAAATGGGCGTGCCGCGTTCCGAAGCCCTCGAAAACATGGCCCGGCGCACCGGCGTGGACGAAATGCGCGCCCTGGTGGCGGTCATCACCCAGGCGGAGAAGTTCGGTACCTCCGTGGCCAAGGCCCTCCGCACCCAGGCGGACGCCCTGCGCATCAAGCGGCGGCTCAAGGCCGAGGAGCGCGCTCAGAAGACCACGGTGAAGCTCATGCTCCCGCTGATTCTCTTCATCTTCCCGTCGATCTTCGTGGTGCTGCTCGGTCCGGCGGCCATGCGCATCGCCGAGACGCTCAGCAAGAATGGGCCATTGGCGAAATAGCCGGGGGTTTGTCCCTGAGAAGGGGCGAGAGTCTTTAGGGAAGCAACAAGGAGACACAGGGACAAGGTGACCGGAAAAAGCTGGTCGCCTTGTCCCTTCTCCTTGTCTCCTGGTCCCCTTGTCTCCTTGTCAATTTCCCGTGGGGGCCTACTTCACCACCCGCGCGGTGCGGATCACCGGCGGGTTCACCGGCTGGGATTTCTCCCCGTCCATGGCCGGGTTGGGACGGGTTTCCACCTCTTTGATGCGGTCCACGACGTCCATCCCATCCACCACGCGTCCGAAGACGGCATAGCCCCACCCGTCGAAGCTGGGATAGTCCAAGTTCGGGTTGTTTTTCACATTGATGAAAAACTGCGAGGTGGCCGAGTGCGGAAGGCCGGTTCGGGCCATGGCGATGGTGCCGCGCTCGTTCTTCAATCCGTTTCTGGACTCATTCTCGATGGGCTCATGCAGACCCTGTAACTTCTGCTCCGTGGGGCTGGTGAAGCCGCCACCCTGGATCATGAAGTCGGGCATGACGCGGTGGAAGATCGTGCCGTCGTAAAAACCCTCCTGGACGTAGCGCACGAAGTTCCTCGACGAGATGGGGGCTTTCTCGGGATTGAGCTCGATGACTATCCGGCCCCAGTCCTGGCTGTCCTGGCCAACGAGGAATTCCACCCGGGGAGGGCCGTCGGCCGGCTTGGGGGAGGCGGCCTGCTTGTCCGCGGCCGGCGCTGCGGCGGCAGGCGTTGTTGATGCGGCGCCCGAGCCGTCCTTCTGGGTGGCGGCGGGTTTCCCCGTCCCGGGTTGGCCGCCCTCAGGCGAGGACTTTTGCTCGCAGGCCAGGGTCAGCAGAAGCGTCGACAGCAGTACGCAACGGAACAACGAAAAACCACTCATTGGCAGACTCCCTCACATACACGTCGTCAGTGGGGCACCCGGCCGGGACGCCGGTGCTTCCGTATGAGCCGGTCAGTGTAACCAGCGCGGGCCTTGGTGCAAGATGGTGGACGCCATTTACGGGCCGGAAGTGTTGTCTGCAGGTCTTAAGGCCCAGGTCGAGATTGCCTGGGCCGCCTGCCGTAGCCCGAAGGCGTCGGCGGAATCGCTGCCCGAACATGTGTGAGTGGACGCCTACGCGCCGACCAACTGGCGCGGGTGCCGGGGCGCTTCGTGTGCCTGCAGAGCCGAACGGACCATCGCCCATTCGCCGATGTTCTCCAGCGTGAGCATGCCTACCAGGCGATCCCCGTGGACCACCGGCAGGCTCGTGCAGCCGCGCTCGCGCATGCGTTGATAGGTCTCATCGAGGACCGCCCCGTCCTCGACCACCGCGCAGTCCCGGTCCATGACCTCGCCGACGCCAAGCGCCTGGCCGCCCTGGGCCACGGCGCGCAGGAGGGCGTCCCGCCGCAAGACGCCCACGATTCGCCCGTTGGAGAGCACTGGGAAATCCTGCTGGGAGCCGGCCAGCAACTCGTCAATTGCCCGGGCCAGCGTATCGTGCTCCGACAGCGTCCGGAAATGCGTCATCATGGCTTCGCGGACCGGGATGTTCCGGAACGCCGTGCGCATGGACGCCATCTGGGCCTCCGCCTCCGCACCCAGGTACACGAATATGGCGATGAGCAACAGGAATGGATTGGTGAACAGCCCCAGGAAGCCGAACAGGATGGCCATGGCCTGTCCTACCCCGGCGGCCACGTGCGTGGCCCGGGTATAGCTGAGCCGGGTCGCCAACAATGCCCGCAGCACCCGACCCCCGTCCATGGGAAACGCGGGCAGCAGGTTGAACAATACCAGGATGACGTTGACCCACATCAGCTTGGCCAGGAACGGACCGCCCACCTCGACCAGTCGCTCCAGCGGAGCCACCCGGCCGGTCACCGACAGAATCCCGAACAGCACCGCGGCAATGACCACGTTGACCAGTGGGCCGGCCACGGCCACGGCCAGCTCCTGCTTGGGGTCCTCCGGCATGCGCTCCAGATTGGCCACTCCGCCGATGGGTAGCAGGATGATGTCGCGGGTCTGAATGCCGTAGCGCCGGGCGGTCAGGGCGTGCCCCAGCTCGTGCAGTACCACGCAACCGAAAATCGCCAGCACGAACCCTACGCCATGCACGGCCATGACCCAACTGTGCGTGCTCATCCAATAGCTGAAGGCAATCCATCCAATCAGGATGAGAAATGTCCAATGCATGAAGACGTCAATACCCGCCAGTCGCCCAAGTTTGATGGACCATTTCACAATAGGGCTCCTTTCTGCAAGTACGGCTCGTCTCTTGCAATTCTAGGACCCTTTCCGGTTGAAGGCTTCGATGCTTTCTGTGGCGACCGGGCATTGCACCAGCCGTTCCGGCGTAGCGGCCGCGCTCTGTACCGGTCGTTCAGAGGTAGCGGCCGGGCTCTGTACCGGCCGTTCGTGCCTTGGGGGTATGAAACCGGCGTATCAGAAGCGGGGCGCTGGTGCCGTTTTCAGTGTGCCTGCTTCACGCCGGATAAGGCGGGCAAGATGCCCGCCCTCCAATACAAGCGGGCAGGATGTCCGCCCCCCCCAGAAGGGCTGACCCCGTTGGGGGGCGGGCATCTTGCCCGCCTCATGGGCCGAAGGCGAAACTGGATTGGAGGAAGCGGTGCCGGATGGTGGGAGGACCGCTGACATGAGTGTAAAATCAAGTCACGTGGGCCACATGAAAAAAATCTCGCGCCCGTCGGGGTGCGCACAATCGGGCGGATTTGCACTCCCGATGCTTCCTCCGCCCGATGTGCGGTGCGCGCCCGGCTTCTCCGGCCCGCCGATCCAGCCGGGCGCGACACTGGCTGCCCCCGAAGATCGCCGGCGGCCTACTCGCCGCCCGAAAAAAGCCGTTCGATCAGTATCGTTACCGGCGCCTGGATGAACGCGGAGAACGCGGAGCTGGTTCCATCCACCAGGCCGGCCCGCAACCCCTCTTCAAGGGCGCAGCCGCCACTGGAGGACAGACTGATCAGCATCAGGATTGAGACGAGAAGCTTCTTGAGCCGTGTCATAGATGATCCTTTCGAAAATAAAGGGTTCCGGCCGTAGCGTACGCTTCACCTCGCTGCGTCGCCCGTTGCCTGTACGTTAACGATCCAGTTTCACAGTGGTCTGTACGTAGAAGAAGTCGCTGTCCTCCGACGGTCCGGTGTTGCGGACAAATGGTCCCGGCAGGAAGTGGGCGTAGCCGACCTCCAACTCCACTTGCTTGAGAAGCTGGTAGCGGGCAGAGATCTCCAGCTCCTGACCGACAAAGTCCCCGCTGCGCCCGGTGCGGTCGCGGCGCTGCGGCACGGGACCGAACCATGCGTCGGTGTCGCTGGCCAGCCAGTGAACGCGATACAGGCTTTCCACGCGCAACTTCTCCAGCGGATTGAGCATCACGCGCAAAGCCGGGCTGATGGTGTTCCGGAGCTCGAAGATGTCCATCATGCTGTAGGGATGACCCACGCCATAGAGCCGGTCAAACCGCTCGCTCTTGCGGTCCCTGGGATCGCGATCGCCGGTGGCATACACCACCAGGGCCGAGAGCCGGGGCTTCCACTTGTGTTTGAAGGTGTAGCCCACCTCGCTGAAGGAGGCGAACGCGCATTGATCCTGATGGTTGTCCTCGCCAAACTGGAACATCACGTCGACATCGTAATCGAATCCCGTCTTGCCGATGTCGCCATAGGCATGAAGGCCCATGGTGTGAAGCTCGCGGTCGGCGGTCTGCCCCTTGCCATCCTGGTCGAGGATGAAGTAATACGGCTCCAGGGTGATGAATCGCGACCACCTCCGCCAGGCGCCGACCATACCATAGAGCCACTGCTCCTCGTTGGAGCGGTCCGGCCGCACGAGGCGCCGCTCCACCGGTTGCACGGCGAAGAAGTCGAACTGCCAGTCATTGGCCTGGCGGCCGAGCTGCAGTCGGAAGCCGTCATACGCGTTCACCGTGTTGCGCCAGCGGTTGCGCCCGACCAGCCGCCGATCGACGTATTCGAAGGACATCCGCCCGACCTGGAAACGCAGCGGACGACCCTGGCCCAACGCGCCCTTGAAATACAGCTCGCCGAAGAGCTGGAGGATGTCGTTCTCGTCCACGTCGCGATCAGTTTCGGGGAAATTACTGCCGAACTGGCGGGCGTCCTGAAACTCGAATCCGAATCGGAACGGGTCCAGGATCTCACGAATGCCGATGTAGGCCCGAGAGCGCAGGAGGAACTTATCGTCATTTTCGAGATCGAGGCGATAATCGTCTCTGCGCAGCTCGAACCGGGTGCGATGCTCGGCGCCGAATTCCAACCAGGTGAGATCCTCCGTGCCGGGAAAACCATACTTGTCCACCGTCTTGACATAGCTGGGTGGTTCAGGTTCCGGCCGGGCACCGAGGGCCTTGGACGCCACGTAATAGTTGCGTTCCTTGGGTTTGCTCTCTTTGCTTTTCTCCTTGTCTGTGTCCTGTTCCTCCGCCGGTCTGGAAGCCGGAACTTCGGCTTCCGGCGAGTCGGTCGGTGCCGTTGTCACTGCGGGGGCGGCCTGCTCCGCAACGGCGGCGAAAACCGTCTGGCCGGCCGCCGCCCAAAGCGGAAGTAACCCATAGATGACTCTTCCCTGCGTCAGTCTCATCGCGATATCTCCTGCGGCGGGCATGAGGAAGAATCTCCGCATGGCCGGCGCGAAGCGCACGCCTTTCATTGCCTGGACAGCGTGGGTACAAAATGGTTACGCATGACGGACGCTGATATGCGTACTTCGACCCCTGCCGGCAGTTACTGCCGGCTAACTGGCGGGGGGGGCGGACACTTCCCGTCCCAGTCGCTCAATCAGCGTCAAGAGAAGAAGAAAAACTGATATGTCGTGTTCACTTGCAACAGGGCATAGTTCACCTCTTTCGTGCCCCCTTCAGATCACGTAATCTTCCATGAAGACCCTCATGTTCTTCGGGCTGACGTACACGTCGTCGCCCCGCTTGATGCCCATGCTCTGGAAGCGATCGCGCGGCATCTCGACCTGCACGGACTCGCCGTTCTCGCTCTCCAGGAGCAGTTTGGCCTGCGGGCCGGCGGCGTTGATGTGAATGACTCTGGCCCGAAACGAGGGCTGGCCGTTCTTGTGCGTGTTCACCTCCAGCTCGTGCGGCCGGATAAAGGCTCGCGCGGCCCGGCCGGCCTGGTTGTGAAACAGGCTGGACGGGTCAACTTCCAGCGGGCCGAAGAAGGCCCGGCCGGTCTCCAGCCGCCCCTGAAAGACATTCACCGTCCCCAGGAAGTTCATTACAAACTCGTTGGCCGGATGGTTGAACACTTCTTCGGGCGTGCCGATCTGCACGATGCGGCCCTGGTTCATGATGACCACGCGATCGGCTACCTCCAGGGCCTCCTCCTGGTCGTGCGTGACGAACACGCTGGTGACGTGGATCTCGTCGTGCAATCGCCGCAGCCATTGCCGCAGCTCCTGGCGAACCTTGGCGTCGAGGGCGCCGAAAGGTTCGTCGAGGAGCAGCACCTTCGGCTCGACCGCCAAAGCGCGGGCCAGGGCCACGCGCTGCTTTTGCCCCCCGGAAAGCTGACTCGGATAGCGGTTGGCGAGCCATTCGAGCTGGACCAGCGCCAGCAGCTTCTGGACCCGCTCGCGGATCTCCCGGCGCGAGGGACGCTGCTGCCAGGGCCGGACCCGCAGGCCGAAGGCCACGTTCTCGAAGACGGTCATGTGCTTGAACAGGGCGTAATGCTGAAAGACAAAGCCCACGCCGCGGGTGGTCACGCTGCGATCGGCCACGTCTTGGTCGTGAAACAGAATAGCTCCGCTGTCCGGGTCCGGCCTTTCGAGCCCGGCAATCACCCGCAGCAGCGTGGTCTTGCCCGAACCCGACGGCCCCAGCAGCGCGACCAGTTCTCCGGTCTGGATGTCCAGGCTGACCTGATCCAGCGCCGCAAAGCTGCCGAAGTGCTTGCTGATGTTCTGGATTCGAATACTCATGCGGGTCCTCCCGGTCCTGGCGTTGCTCCGCCTCGCTTCAATTCCCGGCGGTATCTCCACTCCACCGCGCTCTTTACGGCCAGAGTGACCAGGGCGAGCACCGCGAGCAGCGAGGCCACCGCGAAAGCCGCCACAAAGTTGTATTCATTGTACAGGACTTCCACGTGCAGCGGCATGGTGTTGGTCAGGCCCCGAATGTGGCCGGAGACCACCGATACCGCTCCGAACTCGCCCATGGCCCGGGCGTTGCACAGAATCACCCCGTACAGCAGGCCCCATTTGATATTGGGCAGCGTGACCCGCCGGAAGGTTTGCCAGCCGCTGGCCCCCAGGGACAGGGCGGCCTCCTCTTCCTCATTGCCCTGGGCCTGCATGAGCGGGATCAGCTCGCGGGCCACAAAGGGGAAAGTGACGAAGATGGTGGCCAGAACAATGCCCGGCACCGCGAAGATGATCTTGATATCATGCGCCGCCAGCCAGGGGCCCAGCCACCCCTGCAGGCCGAACAGCAACACGTAAATCAGGCCCGAAATCACGGGCGAGACCGCAAAGGGCAGGTCGATCAGCGTGATCAACACGCTCTTGCCCACAAAGTCGAATTTCGCGATGGCCCACGAGGCCGCCACGCCGAACACCAGATTGGCCGGCACGGCCAGGGCGGCGGTCAGCAGGGTCAGCTTGATGGCCGCGAGGGCGTCGGGCTCTCGAAGCGATTCCCAGTAGGCCGCCGTGCCCTTGGCGAACGCTTCCGCAAAAACCACCGCCAGCGGTGCGCCGAGGAACACGCCCAGAAAAACCAGGGCAATGGTGATCAGGACGCCGCGCACCGCCAGCGGCTCGGTGGTGGCCGGGGTCGAAGGACCTCCAATTCCACCCCGCTGGGGCTTCGTGGGTTGTAAGATTAGTGCCGTATCCACTTTCACACTCCACCGGCGGAGGGGCTGACCCGCAGGGTGATCCGCGCTGCCACATGTCTGCGGGCGCTCCACCACTGCAGCAGGTTGATCATCAACAACAGAAGAAATGAGGCCAGCAACATCACGACCGCGATGGCCGTGGCACTGCCAACATCGTATTCCTCGAGCTTCATGATGATCAAGAGTGGGGGAATCTCCGTTTCTCCCACGATGTTGCCGGATATAAATACCACCGATCCGTATTCACCCAGCGCCCGGGCCAGGGCCAGGGTGAAGCCGGTCAGCATGGCCGGCCACAACTCCGGCAGAATGACCCGCCGGAGGGTGGTTATACGTCGCGCGCCCAGGCTGGCCGCGGCCTCCTCCAGCTCACGATCCAGATCCTCGATCACCGGCTGAAGCGTCCGCACCACGAAGGGCAGGCCGATGAACGTCAATGCCACTACCACTCCCAGCGGTGCAAACGCCACCCGGATCCCCAGCGGCTCCAGATACCGGCCCAGCCAGCCGTTCTCCGTGTAGAGCGTGGTCAACGCGATGCCGGCCACGGCCGTCGGCAGTGCGAAGGGCAGATCCACCATCGCGTCCAGTACCCGTCGCCCGATGAACCGGTAACGCACCAGCACCCAGGCCGCCAGCGAACCGAACACCAGGTTGATCAGTGCCCCGGCCAGCGAGGCCCCGAAGCTGAGCTTGTAAGCGGCCAACGTCCGCGGGTCGGTCACCGTGGCCCAGAACTGTTCCCAGGTCAGCTCGGTCGTCTTCAGGATCAACGCCGAGAGCGGAATCAGCACCACCAGGCTCAGGTATAGCAGAGTGAAACCCAGGGTCAGTCCGAAGCCGGGAATCACGCTGGGAGTCTTAATACGGCCAAGCAGCGGGCTCATCAGCTTCTCTATCTCCCTGGCCGGTAGATGCGGTCAAAGGTCGCGCCGCTGGCGAAGTGGGCCTTGTGGGCCTTGTTCCACCCGCCGAAGACCTCGTCGACCGTAAACAGCTTGACTTTGGGGAACTCCACTCCGGCAGCCTTGGCGGCGGCCTCGACGCGCGGCCGGTAGTGATTGCGGGCCACGATCTGCTGAGCCTCATCAGAGTAGAGGAATTGCAGGTATGCCGTGGCCACCTCGCGCGTGCCGCGCTTGTCCACCACTTTGTCCACGACGGCCACCGGAGGCTCCGCGAGGATGCTCACCGAGGGGACTATCAGCTCAAACTTGTCCTTGCCCAGTTCCTTGGTGGCCAGAAGGGCCTCGTTTTCCCATGCCAGCAGCACGTCGCCGATCCCGCGCTGAACGAAGGTGTTGGTCGCGTCGCGAGCCCCGGTAGGCAGGATGGGGGCGTTCTTGAACAACTTGGTGACGAATTCCCTGGCTTTCGCTTCGTCGCCCCCTGGCTGTTGAAGGGCGTAACCCCAGGCGGCCAGGTAGTTGTAACGCGCTCCCCCGGAGGTCTTGGGATTGGGCGAAATGACCTTCACGCCGGGCTTGACTAGGTCGTCCCAATTCTTGATCCCCTTGGGGTTGCCCTTGCGGACCAGAAAGACGATGGTGGAGGTATACGGCGAGCTGTTGTAAGGGAGCCGCTTTTGCCAGTCGGCGGGCAACAGGCCGGCCCGCGCCGCGATCTCATCGATGTCATAAGCCTGGGCCAGGGTGACGACGTCCGCTTCCAGACCGTCGATGACCGCCCGGGCCTGCTTGCCGGCTCCGCCATGCGATTGCCGAATCTCGACCGTCTTTCCGGTCTTGGCCTGCCAACGTTTGGCGAACGCCTCGTTGATCTCCCGGTAGAGTTCCCGCGTGGGATCGTAGCTGACGTTGAGCAGTGTGATGTCCGCTCCCGCTCCAATCGAGGGCAGAATCGATATCAGCCCGAAACCCAAAAGGCTTGCCCAAATCCTCGTCCCGCTCATATGTCTTTAATCCTTTCCGGCACCTGAGTCCGCCATGTATATTGCATGGCCCGTGCCAATCCGGCCCAGGGGCCTTCTTGAGCCTTGCAGACCCGTTTTAATGCACACCATTATTTGAAAGCTGTGATATGTGATGGGAGGGCTGTTAAATATGATCGATATGCTGTTGTATTTGACGGCTGTTTTCGGATAAGGTATTTACGATGTTTCTGCCGTGGACGGGCGGGCGCCTGGTCACGCCCGGCTGGCTGCTCTGGAGGAGGTCGGGCCTCTTGCCGGGCGCAGGGATGCGTGCCTGCTCGCCTGATTGGGTGCGAGACTGGTGCTCTTTGCAACCCGGGAGTTTCGCGCTTCGGCCCATGAGGCGGGCAGGATGCCCGCCCCCCGACAAAGCTGGCCGGCTCCTCCGGAGGGCGGGCATCTTGCCCGCCTGATCCGACGAGAAATGGGTGTGCTGAAAGCGACACGGGTTCATTGGAACTGACACTCGTTGCTAGGATGAGCTCATGGAGCGTTTCACAAAAATCCTTCTGGGGGTTTGGCGAGAGCTTTGCCGGCACATTGAGATTCTCGAATCGATCGACCACGTTGCGCACCTGTTGAGACAGCACCTGCCGCTGGGCGCGATTCTGGTCCGCAGTTTTTCGCTCCGGCCGGCGGCGATCGAGACGATTGCGGCCAGTCTGGGCGAGCTGGAAATCCCCCTCGAGCCTCACCGCCAGGAGCTGATCCCCGTCGAGGTGGACAGCTTTGTCGCCTTCTGTTGCGAAGGCAAGGTGCTGCATGCCTCCGCCGCCGAGCTGCGCAAGCGGTTGGCCGATGCCATTCCTGTCGGCGTTGACGGCGACCTGCTGGCCGGTCCGTTGAACTCCACCACGGGGCCCCTGGGGCTGGTGTTGATGGTTGCCCGGCCGGGTTCAACTTTTTCGGAACGTGACCGCGCAGTCGTTCAGATGTTGCTCGAAGCCTTTGCCGTGGCCATCGAAAATGATCGGCGCATTCATGAGGTGACGCGCCTCCGGGAGGCCGCGGAGGCCGACAAGACGGCCCTGCTCGCCAAGCTGGGACGCCGGGATATTAACGACTACATCGTGGGGGCGGAGAGTGGTCTGAAGCCGGTCATGGAACGAGTCGAGCAGGTCGCGCCGTCCGACGTGCCGGTCCTGATCTTCGGCGAAACCGGCTCCGGGAAGGAAGTCATCGCCCGGGCCATCCATACCCGTTCCCGCCGGGCCTCGGGGCCTTTCCTGCGGGTCAATTGCGGGGCCATTCCCTCGGAATTGATCGACTCCGAGCTCTTTGGTCATGAGCGCGGAAGTTTCACCGGTGCCGTCAATCTGCGAAAAGGCTGGTTTGAACGGGCCGATGGCGGGACGCTTTTCCTCGACGAGATCGGCGAACTTCCCCCACCTGCCCAGGTCCGGCTGCTGCGCATCCTCCAGGATGGCACCTACGAGCGGGTAGGGGGGCAGCATCAGCTCAAGGTGGACGTGCGCATCGTGGCCGCCACCCACCGCGACCTTCACAGCATGACGCTCGATGGCCGGTTCCGCCAGGACCTCTGGTACCGCATCGCGGTGTTTCCCATTCATCTACCCTCGCTCCGCGAGAGGCCCGAGGACATTCCGGCCCTGGCCGCGCATTTCGCGCTGCGCGCCTGCCGGCGGTTCGGCTTTCCTCCGCTGGCCCCAACCGCGGAACATCTTCGCCTGCTCGTGGCCTATCCCTGGCCGGGCAACGTGCGCGAACTGGCCGCAGTCATGGACCGGGCGGCCATTCTGGGCGATGGCCAGCGCCTGGACATCGCCAAAGCGCTGGGCGTGGCCCCGCCGCCCCTGGCCACCCGGACGGAACCACCAAATGCCTCTACGTCGCCGCTTCCACCCAGGACGGAAAACATCGAGCCGCTGAATACCGTGATGGCCCGGCACATCGAGGCCGCTCTGGCCGCGACTCATGGACGCGTCGAAGGGCCGCGGGGCGCCGCCCGCCTGCTCGGTATCAACCCGCACACGCTCCGCGCGCGCATGCGAAAACTCCAGATAAACTGGAAGAGATTTCGGCCCGTAGATTTTGAAATCTGATGTGTATAATGCGACCTCCTCGGAGTCGTCGTGGAGGTCAATCGAATGGCGGAACAAACGCGGAAACTGAACGAAGACTGGCTGGCCGTCTGGATCGGACTGGCTATTGTCGGCCTGTCTTTTCTGCATTTTGCGGGCGTGGAGACTTACGGCTGGGCGGCCAAGACCAGCGTCTGGACCTCCATCGAACAGATCATCGCGCCCGTATCCAAGGCCTACGCCGGCCTGCCCGCGATGGTCTCCCTGTTGCTCACTTACCTCTTTCTGCTGGTAGTGATGACCGTGGGGGCTTGGCTGCTGGGCGCGCCGTTGCGGCGGTTTGTGATCAGCTTCACGGTTATCTTCGCCATCGCGTATGCATGTTGGGCGCTGGGGCATTACGCCTACATCGCCGCCACCCGCGATAAGCTCGATGCCCTCAACATCGGCTGGTCGCTGAACCTGACCGGGGAGGCCGGCTACATCCTGGCCCTGCTGGCCGGACTGGCAGTGGCCAACTTCTTTCCTCGCCTTACGCTTGCCTTGCAGCCCGCGCTGCGTCCCGAATGGTACGTCAAGACCGCCATCGTGATCCTGGGCGCCGGCGTCGGCGTAAAGAGCGCGGCCAACCTGTTGCTGGCCCGCGATGTGGTTTTCCGCGGCCTGTGCGCCATCATCGAGGCCTACCTGATCTACTGGCCCATTGTTTATTTCATCAGTCGGCGGTATTTCCGCTTCAGCCGCGAGTGGGCTGCGCCCCTGGCCTCGGGCATCTCCATCTGCGGCGTCTCCGCGGCCATCGCCACCGGTGCCGCCATCCGTACCCGTCCGATCGTGCCCATCATGGTCTCGTCCCTGGTGGTGATTTTTGCCGTGGTCGAATTGCTGTTGCTGCCCTTCGTGGCCCAGCAGTTTCTCTATCATGAGCCAATGGTGGCCGGTGCCTGGATGGGGCTGGCAGTCAAGACCGATGGGGCGGCCGTGGCCAGCGGCGCTGTGACTGACGCCCTGATCCGGGCCAAGGCCCTGGGGGCGGCCGGCGTGCAGTATGCCCCCGACTGGATCGCCAACACGACCACTACCGTCAAGATGTTCATTGACGTGTTCATCGGCATCTGGGCTTTCATTCTGGCCCTGGTGTGGACCAGCGCGATCGAGCGGCGTCCCGGCGAGCGCGTCCGCGTGGCGGAGATCTGGCATCGGTTCCCCAAGTTCGTGCTTGGATATGCCGTTGCCTTCGGCCTGCTCCTGTGGGTGGCCACCCGCTCGGATGCCGCCCGGGCCGTGGCCAAATCCATGACCTCCGGCACTGACGTGTTCCGACAGCTCTTTTTCGTGCTGACTTTCTTCGCCATCGGCACCGCGTCCAACTTCCGCAAGCTGCGCGAAGAGGGCATGGGCAAGCTGCTGGCCGTCTACCTGCTGTGCCTGTTCGGATTCATCATCTGGGTCGGCCTGGTGGTGTCGTTCATCTTCTTCCACGGTGTCAAGCCGCCCACGGTGTAGGTGCTGACAGGGGGGTGCCTCCTGAACTGTGCAGAGGTGGAATGCCCGCGTTTTTGCAGGGAGCCTTATTCGAGGGAGTAAGCAATGCCTGAAGATCCCAAGCTCGTCGACGAGCTTCAGAAAATGGAATATGAGCCGCTGAATTCGGCCGAGAAGGTGTTGATCCTCACCAGCCTGGGGCTGGGCCTGGGGCTGCTGGTCGTTTTCGTGATCCTGACCAGGCTCTGGCCGGCATTGCACTCGTAATGACCGGGTGCGCGAGGGTGAGACGGCAAGAGCACGATTTGTGTGCTGCGGCCTGTGTGCCACGGCTCTTGAGCCGTGCCGGAACGACTCTTGGTGGTCGCACCCTCGTCGCGTTGTGAATCATGTCGAAAAGCCCATTGGCATATCCGCCCGAGCGCAGTTACATTGGCAGTCGATACGCCGGCCGTGCGGACGGCCGGACGGCCGCTGTGCAGCCATCTACGACAGGAGCCCATGCACCATGCCAACCCTGAGCGCCTTTGCCGATGAAATCAGTCCCGATCCCCAGGCCCAGATGGACGCGCTGGCTGAAAATGGCATCCGCTACATCGAGCTGCGCGGAGCCTTTGGTCTGAACGTGATGAAGTTCACGCGACAGCACCTGCAGGATCTCAAACGCCAGTTTGGCGACCGTGGATTCGGCGTGTCCTGCATCGCTTCGCCCATCGGAAAGGTGCGGATCGATGAGGACTACCGCGCCCATTTCGACGACTTCAAACGGGCCGTCGAGATCGCCGAGTTCTTCGACGCCCGATACATCCGCATCTTCAGCTACTATCCGCCGGTCGGAGAAGACATCGGCAACTACCGCGGCGAAGTCATCGCCCGTCTCGCTGAGAAGGTGGACTACATCGCTGACCACCCCGTGACCCTCGTGCTGGAGAACGAGTCGAACCTCTTCGGCGCCTATCCCGAGCGCTGCGTCTATCTCATGGCCGCATTGTCCTCGCCCAAGCTGGTGGCGGCCTTCGATCCGGCCAACTTCGTGAACATGAACGTCCAGGACGTGTACAACACCTGCTGGCTGCCCCTGCGGAAGTACGTCGGCTACTTCCATATCAAGGACTTCAAGTACGGCGAGAAGGAGCACGCGGTGCCGGCCGGTACCGGCGACGGGCATATCCCCGAGATCCTGCGCGATGCCGCCGCCGACGGCTACGACGGCTTCCTGGCCCTCGAACCGCATCTGGCCAAGGCCGAACATTCCACCGGCCAGACCGGTCCGGAACTCTTCAAAATCGCCGCCGATGCCCTGAAGAAAATATGCGCGGACGTGGGCTGGAGCATTCGATGATCCGGCCACGTTGCCGATGGGCAACAGCGGCCTAACCACGGATCCCTGCGCGACTTATCGCTCGTTGGGGGGCTGCCGGGCACAATGCCTCTGTTGATCTGACGCAACATACGGCTGCCCGGCCGGTCGGCCCTGGGGCCGATGGTGTGGTTTCTAAGTGATTCTGTGTCAGCCACTTAGAGGCTGTCGGGATGCGGTTCTGAAGTTTGGTTGCGTCGTTGGTACTGATCTTGCGTTGATAGAGGCGAGTGAGAGCAGGAAGCAGAGCTCGGAAGAATGGATATCGACCGTCGTCAACATCGCCGTCTACCCATCTGTCTGCCGTTGGAATGCCAGCCCCTCAATTCGGAGGCGGGGGGGCTGCTGCGCTCCACGACCCGCAACATCAGCACCGGCGGGCTCTATTTCGAGGTGGATGTGCCCGAGGATGTCGCCCGACCGGAAGTGAACTCGCTGATCGCCGTGGAGCTAACCGTTCCACCAGGGGAAGGGCATTTCCCTTATGAGGGTCGCGTCCGAAGCGTGGCCGAAGTTCTGCGCTACGAACGGCTGGATGGCCCCGAAACCTCGTCCCGCCGTTTCGGAGTGGCTGCGCGGTTCAGAGAACCGTTGAAACTCGCGTTCTGACCTCGGAATGACTCTTCACACCCAGGGCAACCCCCGAATACCGAAAAGCGATTGAAAATCTGATACTCTTTCGCCGCCGATCAGGTTGCGCCTGGGCTTTCCCGGCGTCTGGAGGGGCGAATCGCTGAAACGGCATGGGAGAGTTGCCATCGGACATGACAGCAAAGTTATTTCCCTGCTGAATTCCCACGGTGAGCGGCTGTACCGCCTCCTGGTGCGGCTTTGCCTGCGCGAGGACGTGGCGGAGGATCTACTCCAGGATCTGGCGGTGAAGCTCTCGCAGGCGAGCAGCTTTGCGGCCGCACAGGATCCCTATGCCTACGCTCGCAAGGCCGCCGTAAACCTTGCCTTCAGTTGGATTCGCAGCCGCCAGCGTGAACGGGAACGGACCATGTGGCTCAGCGCGCATTCGACCGATGAACCGCCCCCGTGGATGAAGTTGGTGAACGCGGAGGACATTCGGCGGGTGCTTGAGCACATGGAAAGTCTGGGTGACCGGGACCGGTTGATACTGGCCATGCGTTACTTTGAAGAGGCCGAATACGAGGAGATTGCCCAGGTGATCGGAAGCACGGACCACCAGGCCCGCGCCCTGTGCCACAAGGCGATTGAGCGTCTTCGGAAGGCCATGGTCGAGCCTGATCCCAGCGTATTGGAGCCGCGAACGGAGGTGGAGCCATGACAGGCAATCTTCCGACCCCGGAGCGGCACGATCCGCTTCAGACACTTCAGAGCGTCGCAAGGATTCAGCCGGATCTCCAGGTCGCCCAGCGGGCCGTGCAACGGGCCATGGCCGCGGTTTCACGTCGACCCGAGAAGCATGGATTCCCTCAGTGGAAGGAGATCGTCATGCGAGGCAGTCTGGCCGCGGCGATCTTGATCGTCATCGTATCAGTGGGCTGGCTGGCGATCGGCGGGGCGAGCGTCGTCGCTGCGCCGACCTGGGCCGATATATCCCGGCAGACCAGGGGGATCGACAAGGTCTACATCGACGCCCGAGTCTACAAGGGGGTGGAACTTGTCGAGCGCACCGAGATCTGGATCAAGTCCCCCGGCATCATCCGCAGCCGCGAGTACGGCATGTTCGAGGGCAAGCTGGTGCCGATGGAATGTGCCATCGCTACGCCGAATGCCGCCGTGCGGTGGAATGAAAGAACGAAACTGGGTGAACATACCTCCACCAGCAACCGGTACATGATCCAGTCCAACGCCGCCGGGATGATCGAAGCTGTGCTCGGTATTTCGCTGCTGGCCGACAAACCCCAGCAGGACATACGGATCAACGGCGAACAGGTGGTCTTTGAGCCGGTGGAGTCGAAGCATCCGCAGGAGCCGACGCTGCGCGGGTTCAAACTTGAGAGCCGGAATCCGGCTGCTCCCCCTTTGCCGCCGCCTTTTGCCTCGCTGGTCTACTGGTTCGCGGAGCAGTCCAACACCCTCCGCCGTCTGACCATGACGATGGGCGAGGGCGACGAGGCACAGCAATCCGACCTCGTGGTGGATCTCAAACCGGTGGTCCCCGCGGGCTGGTTCGATGTCGCGCTTCCTACGGATTGCACCGACGTGGCCGCAGGCGTGGCCGCGAGACTGTCGCCCGAAGTGCGGCAGGTGTATGACCAGGTGACGGCCGCAAGAAAGCGTTTCGGCGACTATCGCGCGGTGATCTGGCGGGACGGCACCGGCGGATGGCCAAGCTTCCGCGAGGCCACGCGTGGCGCCCAGTGGCGGTGTGACAGTATCGACTGGACCGTGATGGAGAGTGCGATCCATGACGGGAATCGGCAGGGCTATGTCAGGATCAGCCCTACGGACCCCTTCGAGACGCTCTGGACGCGGGTTAACCGGGCTGACTATGAGCTGACCATGAGTGCCATGACCTGGCAGGGTCAGTTCGCGATCCTGCACTACAAGCTCGACGGGCGCGGCCCGCGCGTCTCCGCACAACTCTATGCGGCGATCAAGGACGGCTACGAGAAATTCTTCGCCCCTTCGCTCCGAATGACGGCCTGGCCGGAGTGGATGTGGTGGGAAAACCTCCAGCCTCACGGGTGGAACCTGCAGGAGGCACCGCTTCATTGGCGGCTCGGGCCGGAGGATCCTCGCCATCCCGAGCGGGTCGAGGTCATCGGCGAGCGGCAGCAGGGCTTCCGGAGGCTGATCAGATACACCTTCGACCGCAGCAAAGACTGGTTGTGCATCCGGCAGGAGTGGGCAGTGGGCTCGGGGGAGAAGCTAATCTGGGAGACGACGTCATTGGGCCGGGATGCCGACGGGCTTTGGTATCCGAGCAAGGTCACTTTCGGCAACAGCCATTATGAATACGCGGTCGAACGAGGCGCGGCGGATGAGGCCTTCTTCGAATATCCCAAGGGGATGCCGCAGCCGACAGATCCTTTTGCCCAGTTCCAGGCCCGCATGGATCAGGCGATAGCGTCCCAGCCGGCCACACCGGCCACCGCCAGAGGCAAGTATCTCGCGGTTGCGCCGGGGGGATTGCCGCGAGGGTTCGATGACAAGGCTCGGCTGGAGGCCCATGCGGCGATGGTCGAAAAAATGGTCCATATTTCCCACAAACTCAACGAGCGTGCTCACAGACACAAGTGGGTGTTCCCCGAGGATCTTCAGACTCTGGTCGATGAAGGGTATCTCAAGGCGGAAGATCTGCGTAACCCCCTGCACCCGGATGCGGATCCGCCGTTTGGCTACATTCGTCCGGATGCCAGGCTACCCAACAGGCTCGAGCGCATGGTGCTCTACGAATCTTTCAAGGACTGGCCGGGCGTTGTGACCGTCGTCTTCCAGGACCACTCAGTAGAGTACATCCACGACCGCGCGCAATTCGACAGGCTCGTCGAGGAAGCCATACAACCGAGTCCGCCCAGTCGGCCGAATGGCGGTTGCTCAGCGCCCTGAGGGGGGCTCTCATTTCCTGACTGGCCCAACCACCTCTACCTTTGGGTTGGACAGGGGGCCGGTAACCCGATAGCTGACTATCGACTCTCCGACGGCCAGGGCGTCGCTGACGTCACCGAACAGGTTGCCCATCTCCTGCGAGAAATGCTTCAGTTTGCCCAGCGTGGCGACCTCGCCGGCCCGTCCGATCCCGGTGCCCAGCTCCCGGCCGATTTTGGCAGCCGCATGAGCCGTGGCCCGCAGGTCCACGGTCGCGTCGTAGTTGATCCGCCCGGACGCCCGCAGGTCAACCATCTCCGAATCGATCCTGAGATCGTCCACCTGCACGTGGGTTGGCCGGAGTTGGAACTTGGCCGAGGCGCTGTCCGATCGCGTGTGAACCAGGCCCAGTGTCGCCTTGGAAACCGCCTTGGCGATAGCGTGAATGACCGGGAGCCTGATCAGCTTGCCCTTGCGAACCTGGATCGTGCCGCTTCCGTGAAGCGATTTAATGCCCTCCTCCAGATGGATTGAGAAGTTCCCATGGGTGTCAAGCAGGCCCGCGTACTGTGGATCGCCGCCCTGTACCACGCGCAATGTTTCCTCCATGCGTGTATTGACGGCGTTCCAGGTCACGCCCAGCGGATACGGCCGGTCCAGGGACAGGTTCACGTTCCCGCTGATCGATCCGCCAAGCAGGATGGCATCATATCGCGAAGAAACTCCACGGGGGTTCAGTGCCGCATCCAATGTCACACGATTGATCGGGCAGACGGTTTGATCGAAGGCCACGTGGCCCTCGGTCAGTTGGGCCCCAATGCTGGCCTCCGTCTTGCGCATGTCGATCAGCGGAAACGTGCCCCGTGCGGTCAGGGACAGCTTGCCGCGGACCTCATGCTGGCGCAGGGCGTGCTGCAACGCAGGGGGGAACATGCTGTACTGGCCCTCGCCCAGTTGCCCCTCGAGTTGCAGCCGGTTCAGTTCCAGCCGGAATGCGTCCGCGTCTATCCGGCCGTCCAGATCGATGTCGAACAGCCCTTCGCGGCGGATGGACGCCGCCAGATGATACCAACCCGGCGCATCCTGCAACGGCGGTATGCGAAACTCCATGTCGATTCCCGAGAGCATCATCGGATCGCCCTGGCCGTCGTTATCGTCGTAGAGCACCTCTCCCTGGCTGATCAGGAGTTGCTCGAAGCGGGCGAAATCGCTCAACCGCGCCGGGGGACTCGAAGAACTCTCGGAACTCGAGGGACTCTCGGAATTGCCCAGCCGTCGCCAGCCGAGCAGGCCGCTCTTCTCATCGGCCGCTTGCACGAAGCTCAGCCGGGGACGTGTGAAGCGGGCCGTGCGCACTTCAAGCGGCCCGTTTGCCCGCGGTGGATTGGCCAGGTCAAACTCGATCCGTTCCACCTCCAGCATGGACAGGTCGTCGCCCACCAGGGCCAGTCCGGACACGTCGGCCTTGATCTGGTTCACCGGCAAATCGAAGTTGAGCACCGCCCGCTCCACGGGCATGCTCACTCCTGCGAAGTTCAACCGTGTCCGGCGCAGATTCACTCGCGCTTGCCCGACGCTGTCGGTTACCCGGGTCAATGGCACCTGTCCCTGGAAAGTGAACGACAGGTTGCCGGTGATCCCGTGCCGGCGGAAAAGATCGCCGATCGTGTCCGGCAACAGCGCGTACTGGGCTTCGCCTTTCACGCTCGTCTGGAAGCTGAAGCGTTCCAGATCAAGCAGCAACCCGGCCAGGTCCAACCGCCCGGTGAGGCTGGTGTGGAACAGACCGGTGCTCCGCGCAGAGGCCGTCACCGCTTGCCCCTTGCCACCGCCTTCCGAGGGAGGCTTCAGGCTGATCTGGATGCTCCGCAGGGTGAGCGGCCGGCCGCCCGACACGCCATAGACAAAAGTCCCATTGCGGATATCACCCTCTCGAATGCGAACGAATCGGTTGGCCAGCGAGTGGACCTTTTGCATCGGTTGGGTGGAAGGGCTTTCCCCGCCAGGGGGGCGGGCATCCTGCGCGCCTTCGTCACCCGGGGGGCGGGCATCCTGCCCGCCGTCTTCACCCGGGGGGCGGGCATCTTGCCCGCC
>JAAXZI010000150.1 GCA_012719955.1 Phycisphaerae bacterium
CCTTCCCACTTTCTCTCCTGCTCACCGGGCCACTTTCACACTTTCTCACTTTCCCACTTTCTCACCTTCCACCCGACGTCTGCTCACCCATCTGCTCGCGATCGGCAACCGACCCCTTCCGCCGCGAGCTGAGCAGTGACTGGTCCGCCTGCGTCAGGTATACCACGGTCGTGAAGCGATCCGGGTGATATATTAGCCGGTCGCGTTCCTCCTCCTCCTCGTCCTGCGTTTTATCCTCATCCTCCTCCGGCGGAACGGGGACCCGGCCAATGGTGATCTTCACTGCCTGCGGCAACACGCAGGTGCGATCGCCCCCGAAGCCGGCCATACCACCCTCGGCACCTCCGCCGCCCCCTTCGTCCGCGCCGCCAGTGCCGCCCTCGGCAGCCACGTTCCAGCGGTCACGCCATTTCACCCCGTCATAGTATTCAAACCGCAGATACTTGATCTCCTGGGCGTACAGTTCGTTCTCCGGCTTGGGGACGTCAAGCTCCTCGCCTTCCTGCGGCCCCTCGTCCGCGTCCGCTGCCATGACGAATCTCGGATTGGGATCGAACGTCTTCTGCTCCGTGCGCCACACCCCGTAGCAGATCCGAATGCCGGTGGTCTCGTCGACGCGCCCTTCCTCATCCCAGTAGAGGTGATACGTCACCCGGATCAAGTCCATCTGGGCCGGCGGCAGATCGTCGTGCTCACCGTACTCGTCGAAGGCGTAGTTTTCCGGCAACCGGGTGCGCACGATGGTGATCGACTCCTTGGTTCCGCTGAACCCCCGCCCGTCGCCGGGCACGAGGGCCACGGCATGGCGGAGTTCGTCGGCCATCCGGTTCAGGATGGCTCGCGCCGCAATCGCCTCCACGGCCACCTTGCTGCCTACATCGCGTGTCTTGACCACCCCCTGGTAAAACACGCCGGCCGCCGTCAGCAGCATGATGATCAGTGACAGCGCCAGCAGGCACTCGATCAGGGTAAAACCCGAGCGGCGCCAAGCCGTGTGGCGCCGACGTCTCGCCGGTGCATCGGGGGGCGGGCATCCTGCCCGCCTTTTTGTGTGGCACCGGTATCCTGCTGGTGCGCTGCTTTGTCCGCATCGCTGCGATGCGCGCCGGACACGCAGACCAGCAGACGAGGAGATAAGGGCATATGGAGACGGAGAGACAAAGGGGCAGGGGGAAAGCCGGCGGCTCGGGTCAGTTGACCCGATACGCAGCTCGGCCCTCGGCCCTTGGCCTCCGGCCTTTTCCTGAACCCTGAACCCTGTGCCCTGAACGCTCACGGTCTTGTCCTCGACTCCTCTTTGCCGAGATCTTCAGCCTCACATTCCGACTTCAGCCTCCCACATCACCTGCGCATCCCGCCGCCGGATCGCGCTCCGGAGTTTCCGCCACCGAAATTCGAATTGCGGGAACCGCCGCGATCCGGCGAGTCGTCGGAGTTGCGCCTGTCGTCACGGCGATTGCCTCGCGGATTGTTCCGGGAATCACCGTCCGGGGAATCGCGGTTGTCCCGGCCGGCGCGCCGGCCATCGTTCCGGTCCAGGTTTCGATCATTGTTCCGGTTCCGACCGCCGGGCCGATCGGCGTCCCGGCCGGCGTTGCGGCCACGATCACCGTCTCGACCAACATCCCGGCCGCCGTCTCGGCCGCGACGATCATCCTGATCGCGATCAAAGCCGCGATCCTGATCGCGGTCACGCCCCCCGTCCCGATCGAAGTCACGGCCGTCGTCCGGACCTCGGTCACGACCGCCGTCCTGGTCGCGGCCGCGGCCCCGGCCCCGGCCGCCACGATCTCCAGCGCCCCGGCCGCCCCGGCCACCCCGACCGCCATCGAGCAGATTGCGGATCATGGGGTTGTCGAGCGCGCCGGGCAACATGCTCGGATCCATCCCGTTGCCGAAATACATGTCGATCAGCGGCCCGAGAG
>JAAXZI010000010.1 GCA_012719955.1 Phycisphaerae bacterium
CCCCACCCGCGAAACCAGTCCAGAAGCTGCCTCCGGTGTATTTAGTTACCGTGCCGCTGATAATCCCGCCTACAAGGCTGTGTACTCCGGCCGTTCCTATTAGACCAGTAAGTGAGAACTCCACTGTGCCCAGCGGATCTGAACCATTTACAGGGTTGAGGCCCTGATAGGCGTACAGGTTCATCCCATCGCCGAAGTGGCCGGTTGGGCTGAAGGCGTCGAGCAGCGTGGAGGCTGATGCCGCATTCATCAGCAGTGCGTCGAGGATCGGCGCGGCCGTCTCGTTGGGGTCCCGGCTGGTGAAACGCTGCAGCCTGGGGCTGTACCAGCGATTGCGGTTGTAGTAGAGGCCCGTCGCGTTGGACCCCAGCAGCGAGAAGCGGGGATCGAACGTGTAGAAAAATAACCCCTGGTGGCCAGCGCTGTTCTGAGTGCCGGCGGTCAGCCCCCGCTCGTTGGCGCACTCCGGCTGGCCGTAGGGATCAAACGTGTACTCGGCCAACACCGTCGGGGCCTGGCTTTGCGGATCGGCCGGCGCGTTCAGGATCGCCGCCACGTTATAGTTGGCGTCCTGAAGCATGTACATGAACTGCTGGTTGCCGACCGAATCGAAGGCCACCTGGGCCACGAACTCATCCACGTACTCCGGCCCGTAGATAAACTCGCGGGTCGTCCGCCAGGCGGCCTCCGGCACGTAGGGCGGGGCGCCGACCGCCAGGACCTCGTCTCCGGCGATCTGCTGGATGCGCCGCACGCCGTCGTAGAAGTAGCGCTCCACGGTGAACAGCGGCCGGGGCGGAGCCACGGGCTGCGACGCCGGGCGGCGGACCTCCACCAGCCGCCCCAGACCGTCGTAGACCATCTGCAGCACCAGCGGGCCAATGTTAACAGACGGGTCACTGGGGGCGATCTGTCCGGCTGCGTTGAAGCTGCCGTGCCAAAGCCTACCGTCTTCGTTGACCTGTACCAGCCGGTTCCAGGCGTCATACTGGTAGACGTACTGGCCGTCGTACACGAGGTTGCCGGCCAGATCGTGGACAAAAACCTGCGACCCCTGATTTTTGATCTGGTTGGCATGGTCCACCACCTGCAAGAGGTAGTTGCCGCCCTCCCTCACCCCGTCTCCGTTGTAGTCCATCCAGTGGTCCAGCCGGTTCCAGTTGCCCAGCAAGTCCAGGTCCCAGGCGCTCTCGCGGGAAAGTGTGCCGGGCACGTCCACCACCTGCGGCCGGCCCTGTTCATCCAGCACCAACTGGCCGTCGGCGTCCACCTGCAGCGGCCCCAGCCGGGCGCCGATCAGACGGTTCAGGCCGTCGAAGCTGTAGGCATAGGAATAGGGATTCTCCGGGGCGCCCTGGGTCCGGGCCGCGGCCAGGCGGTTGCCGGCCAAGTCATAGGCGTATTGATAGCGCAGCAGCGGTGCAGGCAGGGCCGGATGGGTGAAGGCCAGGTCCCGCACCCGGCCGAAACGGTCCAAGCCGGCATAGCCGGACCCGCCCGCGAAGCTCTGCACCACCCCATTGCCGTAAGTGAAGGATGTTCGCCGGGAAATACCCATGTAGGCGTACCCGGCCACCTGGCCGGCCACGGAATCGGTGATGGAGACCACCCGATCGAGGGCGTCATCGATGCTGCCGGCCGAGCCATAGCCGAAGGTCAAGATGCGCCCGGGGGCCGCCGGCGTCTCCGGCCGGGCCGGGTAGATCATCTCCCGCAGGCGGTCTGAGCCAGCCCCCCCGCCGTCACCAGGGCGGTAGGCCCAGTCATAGGTCACGCAGGGCGTGCCGGCCTGCACCGGCCCGCCGTGGGCCTGGCGCTCTTGGATCAGGTTGCCGCGCGGGTCATAGTCAAAATCGCTCTGGAAGAGGATGGCCCCGGCGGCGTCCAAAGTCGTCACCGTGTCCGGCTTGCCGTCCGCCGTGTAGGTGTAGCTGATACTGGCGATCTGCGGCGGCGGGACGTAAGTCGGCGTCACACCGGGGGCATAGGACGGAGCCGAGGTGACGGTGACCGTCACCAGCCGGCCCAACTCGTCGTAAGCGTAGGCGAAGATGTTGCCCTTGCGATCTTGCCGGCTGGCCACCGAACCGTCGGAGTAGTACGTGAAGACGAAGTCGGCCGTGATCTGCGGCTGGCCGGTATCCGGGTTGGGGTAGTGGACCGCGGCGATCCACGACTCATTGGCGCTGATGGCCGCGTGAGCGCTGTCCACGACGGTGGCCCCGTAGCGGAACTCGGTCACCTGCAGCGAGCCGTCGGTCGCGAACCAGTTGATATCCGACCATTGCTGCACGGGGACCAAAAGGGCCGCCATCTTGAGCAGCCGGGCGCTGCTGCAGCCTTCCTGGGCATCGGCCCCGGCGCATTCGTACAGATACGCAGTCTGCCGGCGCAGGCCGGTGGTCTTGCCGGCATGGTTGTCGTCTTCGGTCACCAGGATGAGCCGGCCCAGGCCATCATACTCGTTGCGCGTGACTGTACCGTCCGGGTGGAAGGTGACCGCCTGCCGGCCGGCCGAATCGTAGCCGTAGCAGGTGACCAGGGCGCCCGGGAAGGCATCCGCGTTGCAGCCGACCAGCGTGTCGCCTTCCATGACGGCCGGACAGTGCGCCTCCGACCAGTCCTGGGGCGGCGTGCCCGGCTGGTAACCATCGGTGTTGGTGCCGAAATCTACCGTGGCCAGCAGCTTGCCGGCACGGTCATACCAGGTGTAAACGTAGCTGTTGATGGCCGGACCGCTCTGCGAGGCCCGCTCCATACGCACGGTGCGGGTGGCCGAATCGCTGCCCTTGTCGTCGTAGAAGGTCTGCGTACTGGCGATGGTCTCGCCGGCAGCCATGGACTCGGAGAGGATCTGCCGGCCTTTGGCGTCGTAGGTGTACTTCTGGACCGGCGAGCCGGGCGAGTGCACCTCCAACGGCCGGTCGGCGTGGTCGTAGTAGGTGATTGTGGCCGTGTAGGCGGGCACGCTGTCCCCGCCCGCGGGCGGCACAACGCACTGGTAGGTACGGACCTCTTCGATCTGTCCGCGGTGGTTGTAGATGTTCTCGACCAGCGATGTCGGCCGGGGCTCGGCACTCAGGATCGATCTGATCAGGGCATTCGAGGGGGAATCATCCGGCCCCATGGTTCGCGGATCCACGCCGGCCGGCACCGTGTTGCCATATTCGGCCACGATCCGCGGCCGGTCGAGGTTGTCATACCAGGTCAGTGTGTGGGTCAGGGGCTGGCCGGCCGAATCCTGCTTCTGGACCCAGACTTCGCGCATGCGCCAGTCATACTCGTACCTGGTGATCCAGCCGATGGTGTCCTCATTGTTAGTCGGGATGGACGAGTCGGCATTGGAACCCTCGAGGTGGTACTGGTTGTCGGGTTTATCGTTGTAATGGCGGATCTCAGTGAGCAGGCCCGCATCGGTGACTCCGGTGCCGTAATAGCGCTTCTCAATGAGCACCATGTTGTCGGGATACGCAGTGTCCGGGTCCCAGCAATGATTGACCTCCGGAGTCTCGCCCGGCTGGCAGACCGGCGGAGCCGTTCCCCATGCCTCGTGTTCGTCGTTGGTACCCAGGTAGGTGGCCCGCAACCGGTTGAATTCATCGTACAGATGCCGGGTGATAGTGCCGTCGGAACCTTGCTGCCGAGCGATCTGGCCGGAAGCATCATAGGTGATGCCGGCTTCCGTGGAGAGCCCACCGGCGGCCTTCTCAACGCCTTTGACACGCCCAAACTCATCGTACTGCGGTTTGCTCTCGGCGATAACCTCAAACGTTTCGTCTTTCCCGTCCGGGTCGCCGGAGAAGGCAATGATTTTGATATCCTTGGAGGACACGAGGCCCTCCGCCTCAAAGATGTTGAGCTTGGCGGGGGAAAGGGCTTGCCACGCATCGTCGGCGAACAGCAGATCGTTGAAGATCCACTGCTGTAACTGGTTATTCTCGGTATCTTCGACGTAGACCACGCGGTTCTCGCGACCGTTGGGGAAGACGGTGCGAACCAGGCCGAAGATGGGATCATATTCGTAAGTGGTGGTCAGGTTCAGGGCAGTTGCATTGGTGGGGTCTCCTGGAACACGCCGGCTGAAGCCCTCTGGGCCGGAATTGGAGGAATCCACGATGCTGGCGGTGGGCAGGCTGCCGGCGCCAGAGCTTTCATCATAGCGGGTTTCGTTAACGAAGAATCGGTCATACACACCGGCTCCGGGTTCTTGAGGATCCTTGAGCAAACCGGTGCCGTGCCATGTCTCGTTGCCCTGATCGTTGTAGGCGAACTTCTCGACCGCAAAGTAGGTCTCTCCGCTCTCAGCGGTCTGCCTGGTGGCCGACCTCACGATCTGCTTGGTCTTGATGGCCGCATCCTCAGGCTTCTGCCCCTCTTGAGGGTCGAAAAACTCGTAGTGAGTCTCAATTATTTCGGCCTGATCCGGTGCGTGGGACTCAAGGTTTGCCACCGGCTCACGGAAGCGAATCTCCTTGGTCACCAACTCAGGTCGGCCTTCGATGTTGCGCTCATAGGCCTCCAGGAAACGTACCGCTCCGTTCGTGCCTTGTTTAATGCCAACGGCCTTCAGTTCGCCTGGTATCTCCTCACCGTTGTCATCCTCGATGTCGTCGAAGTACTCGTAGGTGAAGATGAGGCCCTGATTGGTTCGCTCAGGCGAGGGCTCGGGCGGCAATGTGTCCCAGCCCGTTGTCCGCCTTTCGACGATTCGGCCCTTGTCGTCGTACTTCTTGAACTCGGAGAAGCCCACCTGGGACGTGATTTGGCCGTACTTCCAGGTTCGGTCGCGCACGATCATGCCCGCAGCGGTCATTTCGATCATCCGCCGGCTCTTGATGCGGTATTCTTCGGTTCCGTTGTGGACCGCCGGCGCGTCCGGGTCGTCGTCATCAGCCAACTCATCGACAACGGTGATATAGAATCGCCATGGCTGCTCGGAGACATCGAGCTCCAGTAAACGGCCCAATCCATACCCAGCCCCTCCGCACCAGATTCCAGTCGATGTCCCATTACTGATATACCGATAGGGGTAATGCGTATTGCCAGGCCAGAACTCAAACTCCAGGAAGGGCGAGAAGGGCCAGGTATAGATCATCTCGCTCAAATCGCGATAGTAGTCCTCCGGGTAGGCTCGATAGCGGTAGAAGCGGAACTGTCCCGGCGTGCTGCTTCCGTACCGGCGGATCTCCAGTTTGGCCACCCCGCTGTCCTCTAAGGCGAGTTTGTCCGGGTCGCCGCCGATTATCCCCCGCAACTCCTCGTTCAAATCAGACAACTGGAACGGTACCCAGTAACCAAACCTCCGATCGCCCGTTAGCGGGCCTTCGATACGCACGCTGGCCACATCCGAAAGGGAGCGTGCCTGGGCAGTTTGCATCTTGGCATCCCAGAACAGAACCTTGTCTGAGTCGCTCAAGCTGAGCAAACTGTTCACCGCGGCGTTCTCCTGTTGCGGGCGCACTGCGTTCTGGCCTTTGAGGATCGCGCCGATCGTCGCGTTATCGTAAATCGCCTTCAGGAAAGGCGCTGACATGTCGCCCCCATAGCGATACATCGAATACGTTGATCGCTTCACCTCTTGGCCATCGGGGGCCTGGCTGCGCCGCGTAATTCTGGATTTGAGGAGATGATAGCCCTGGCTCAAAGTCAGGTCTAAGCCCAGTTCTTCATTCGCCCCCCGGACGCCGTTCGGACCCTCGCTATAGTACGTGCACCGTACCTTGCACCCGTCGCCAACATACACGTATGAATCCCACTGCGGGGACGGGGGATCATCGTACAAGTACTTGGCCTCAAGCACCCAGCCTGGGGGGATGGCCTCGTGGTTCATCTCCTCCGTGGCAGTGATTGAGGTTTCGGCGCAGAAGCGGTCAAATTCGAGCGTGAGGCATCCAGATGGGATGTCAACTGAACCCTCGTACACATGAATCGAATGCAACGCCCGCGGATGGAAGACGCTGTCTCCACGCAGTTGACCCAATGGATCGCTGGGGTCCTGATGCCGCCCCACAATCCCGAATCCGCGATGGGTGTAAAGCAACGTCCAGGCCGGTTGGGTCTGCTTGGCGGCGAAAAGCTGGATGGCCTTGAGCTGGCCCCTCTGGTTGCAGGTCAGACAGCATTCGGCACAGGTCGCCGTCCTGGGATCATCCTGGTTGAACTGATAAGGCTCACAGTATTCGTAGACGGCCCTGTTGCCGTATCGGTCCTCGATCTGCGTCACCAGCCCATAATACGGCACGCCCCCCGGATACTTGCCCGCAAGGTCCGCAGGCCAGTCGTATATGCAGGACGGCGCGGCATGCATCCAGTCGGGAACATCTTCATAGTGGGCCTTGATGGTGTACTTGATGCTCCTGCGGTTGAGCCAGAGGTAAAAGTATTCGGGGGCTTTCACCAGGCGTCCGTCACTATCCACCTGCCCGTCGTTGTCCAGCACCGCATCAAACCAGTATGGGGCCACATAAACCGGCCGACCCTTGCTCTTGCTGATCGCCTCGTTGTACTCGAAGGGAATCTGATGATGGGCATCGGGTATGAAGTAGCATTTCCTGGGTTCGCCATGATTCCAGTAGTAGTCGGCGTCGATCAGGAAAATGGGGTTCTCGCTCATCATCCAGTAGAGGCCGTTCCAGTCCCAGTAGCCGTCGGTGGGGAACACATGCCGCTGGATTGATGCATTTGGACCGTCCCGGAAATGCTCGGTGGCTTCAAAATGGGAGTAGGTTCTGATGTGCCGGAACACCGCCCCGCCAAAGGGCAATTCAAAATCCAGCTCCTGCACCAGGGGAAACCCGGTCACCAGATCGATGAGGTCAGACTGGGTGGGACGCTCCAGGAACCGACTGCCGGCGGCCGAGGAATGCGCCACTTCCCGCGAAACCAGCGGGGATGAGCTGAGCACCGGGTCCACATGCTTGGGTGGCAAATCTGCGGGGACCAGGCCCAGATCCAGGCCGAGATTCAGCCACATCTCGTTGGCATTACGGGGATGCCAGGGATCCCAGTTATTGGGTCCGTAGGGAAGGCCCGTCTGGGCAACGCCCACACACCCACCCTTCATCCATCCGGCCGTCTCGCAGTCCTCGAACCGCGTGACCGCGGCGTTGGCAGTACACCAGGGCTTCCCGGCGACGGACACGTAGACCGTATCCTCCCGGGAGCAACCCACGCAATTCAGATCCGCATACACCGAAATGCCGGCGCTGGGATAGCGTCCTTCGTCGCGTATGCCCTCCATCCACAGTATCAGGGGCACATAGGCGATGATGCTTTCGGCGATCGCCCGCTGGAGGTAAGCCTGATCCGTCTCATTGAACATGCCATCCCGGTTGACGTCACCAGCGGCATCAGGATCGAAATCCGGATAGGTTGCAAACAGATGCTGATACTGCTGTTCGTAAGCAGCACGATCGTTCAGCGCCAGACTCATGGCCTGAACGTCAGCCGGCGAGGTCAGTTGTCCATCGCCGTTCATATCCCCCAGGATCCACAGCCGATGCGGGACCGGAGTGTCGGATCGGATTGCGTCTGAAGACAATGAGCCGCGGCCCGGCGAGCGCCACAGGCGAATGGTCTCATTCTGACCCGCATACCAGAAGGAGACATGGCAGTTCACGATCGCAAAGGCCGACGCTGCGCTGTTCGGCCGGATCTGCACCACGACTGGATACAGGTCATCCTCGGATTCCACCGGACCGTCCTGGTCCATATCAGCAACGCCGTTGTGGTCATCGTCATCGTTGTTGAGAGGAATAACCTTTCCACTCAGACTCGTCGAATCCTCAATCGTCTCTTCGTAAGAGGTGCAGCCGGGCCTGTTCCGGCCGTCATTGTTGTCAGAATCCACGTCGACATCTGCTATGCCCGCCTCGTCGTCCGAGCACGCATCGCCCACGCCATCGCCGTCCTTGTCATCCTGTTGCTGTGGATCGGGGTCACCCGGGTTGTGCGTGTCGATGCAGTTGTCACAACCATCGCCGACTCCATCACCGTCGAAGTCATATTGCTCGGGGTTGGCCCACTGCCGACAATTGTCGCAGACGTCTCCGACTCCATCTCCGTCCGTGTCACTTTGATCCGAATTGGAAATGAGCGGGCAGTTGTCCACATCGTCAGGGATGCCATCACCGTCATCATCGGGATCGCAAATATCGCCGATGCCGTCGCCATCCACGTCACATTGCTGACCAATCCCTTCTCCGCGATTGACGGTCCCGTCACTGCCATCCTCGATCTTGCCATTCTTATTGCAGTCGGTCGGTTCAGTATTGCGAGGGTTGGCGTCCGTCGGGCAATTGTCACAGGCATCGCCCAGGCCGTCGAAGTCAGCGTCTTCCTGGCCGGGATTGGCTACGTTCGGGCAATTATCGCAGGCATCCCCAATGCCATCGGCCGTCTGCCCCACGAGCAGCTCGCCCTGATCCTCCTGACCTGGGTTACTGTGCAGCGGGCAGTTGTCCTCCGCGTCGAGGATACCGTCGTTATCATCATCGTTATCACAGGCATCTCCGCCACAACCAGGATCGGCCAGACATCTCTCGCGGGCAAAGGCGTGTTGGTCAACCGGGATGGACGCATAGTTGGGACTGTCCTGATCCGAATCCTCCTGTCCTGGGTTGGGGATCGACGGGCAGTTGTCACACAAGTCGCCGACGCCGTCGCCGTCTGAATCCGCCTGGTAGAAGCGCTCCGGCTCGTCGCAGTGCAGACAGGCCTGCCAATCCACATACTCAGGACACATCTCCCCCGGACAGTTGCCACACTCCTCCGGAACGGTACATCGGTCGCAGGCTGTCCAATCGAAACTGTTGGCCACCGTGGGGCAGTTGTCATACTCATTCAGCACATGATCCTGGTCGAGATCAAGGCTTTCGCAATCCATGCACCACTTGATCTCAAAGGTGTCCAGGATGCCATTACAATTCTGATCGCCACAACGAGGATCGCCCGGCACACCCGGCCCCCCGTTGTCGCACAACTGCAGCATGTACAAGTCGTGGTAGTCCACATCGTTGTCGGCATCGAGATCGGCCCAAGGACACTCGTCATACAAGATGACAGGGGATGCGTCATCCAGGTACCAGTGTGAACCGATACACCCCTGGACAATGCCAAAATCGTCCTGATCTACATCGCCGTCGAAGTCCAGGTCATAGGGCGGGATCGTAAATGGACACTCGCCCGGCGAACCCGCGCTCATGGCCATGCTGCCCGCTGGCACAGTCCCCTCTGTGAATCCGACATCTGCAGGAGTGGCAGCCTCCTCCAGACCGATCCCGGATGGTTGGCTTTGCGGAACACCTTGTTCCAACAGGCCACTCAACTCCGCCTTCATATAAGGCCGACCCACCCGGAATGGCCGCTTGATGGGGATCACCTGCGGCTTTCGGGCTGGAGATCGTGTTACTGCCAGACCAGGGTCCGCAATCAACACACGCTCACGGCGAACCGTTTCCTCGCTGGCGTCCAGCGATAAGGTCTCAATGCCTGTCTCACCGGCGTCCGCGCCCGAGAGGCCTGTATTGAGGTCCGATTCGCCAATGACAAACGTGATTTCATCGCCGTAGACGACGTCGGCCCGGGACGCGAAACCGTCGTTGGCACCGATTCCGCAAAACAAGACTTGGCCAGAATGATCCACCCCGCGCAGGATGTTGTTGCCGGTACCGGGCACGAGTTTCAGCTTATATGTGCCGGGCGGCAGCCCTTGCAGGTTGATCTGTCCCTCGGCAATCGGTCCCCTGCCTAATCCAGTGCATGTTCCAGAGGGGCCAAAGAGTCCGGTGAGACCCACACCGGCCCGCATAAGGCCCTCCCCAACAGTAGGGTGCAACTGAATGTAACCAGCCCCCATTCCCGCCAGGACCCCCGGCTCGACAACGGATCCCGCCGGCCAATTCCAGGTGTGCGGATAGGTATGGTATTTCAGGTAGGGTCCCTCTATGGCGGCAGGGTCGAAGATGCGTCCAAACACATCTCCGGCGGGATGCATGGACCGGAAGGCGTAAGTGAAGGCCGCCAGTTCCTCTGGATCTGCCCCCTGGACGGCTCCGCGCTGCCCATCTGCATCGCCGTCATTGATGGTGCTGAAGAAACCGGTGGTCGTTGGAGATCCCTTCCCGATCGGTACCCGCTGGGAGTCCTTCCACAGTTCCAAGCTGAAGACGACATTCGCTACCCCCAGGATCGGCCACTGCGGATTCAAATCGGTGGCGCCCGAGGCCTCGATCGACACGGACCACGTGATCACCGGCTCGGTCACAATCCGGCCGTCATCGCTCCAGGCCGTCGTCGAGTCAAAGACCGGTATCTGGTTGGCCTCGTACGCCTCGACGTTATTGTTGCCCCCCAATTGCAGGCGACACCTGATCTTGCTCATCAGGTAATCCGGATCGCAGGCGTTGCCGACACCGTCCGCATCCTCGTCAGCCTGATCGGCATTGGCAACGAACGGACAATTGTCACAGGCATCGCCTACCCCATCCTCATCGGAATCGCATTGCTCGCCGGCGCGTTCTCCACTTCCGATCGGACCAATCACCAGATCGCGGTTACAATCCGTATCCAGGACGTTTCTATCAGGAATGTCGGGACATTTATCACATGCATCGCCGATGCGGTCTCCGTCTGTATCCGTCTGGGTTACATTCGGCACGTTGATACAATTGTCGCAGGCATCGCCCCACCCATCCTGATCTGAATCGCACTGCTCCCCCGCGTGCTCGCCGGGGTCAATGACCTGGTTGTGGTTGCAGTCGGTGTCTTCAGCGTTCCTGTTGGCGACCCATCCGCAATTATCGCACACGTCTCCTATACCGTCCCTATCTCGATCGTCTTGACTCCGGTGTGGGAAAAGCGGACAGTTATCGCAGGGATCCGGCGTTCCGTCCTCATCCGTGTCGATAAACTGGCCAGGGTTACCCTCACATGCCGGATCACTCGGATCATACATCTCGCAGCACAGGCATGGGTTGCACTTGGGCAAGCATGGGTCGAGGTCACATTCTGGCGGATATTCCTGACCTACGGTAACACCGTGAGCGCACATGAGGAGCAGACCTGCCAGAGCCATGTAGTTAAACCAGCCATCGCAGGCCGCCCTGAAGATGGTCACATCCCGCATTCCACGCATCGAAAAAACTCCTTGAAGAAACAGGCAGGGCTGCTTCAAAGCTCTCGTTTGTCTTCAGACTCAGTTACTCTTGCTTTCCGGGCATTTGCGTCAGAGGCGCCGGATCTGGACTGGTGTCGCCGGCCCGGCGGATGGGGAAGTAGACCCGCTCGCCTTCGTAGTTCTTCAGGTCCGGATGCCGGCTCACGAAAGCCTTGTTGATGGGCAGGGCACAGACTCCTTTGTAGCCACTCTTGAACAAACTCCAGAGCGTCTCGCCAGGCCTGATGTGGATGATGCCGTATTCGATGCCATCGATGACTTCGGTGGCCTCCGGCGGCCGAGAGGCGGTCACCCACCCAGGCCGCCCTTTGGACAGCAAGAGCTGGTTGTCCAGTTGATTAGGAGTCATCTCGAAGCGGCCCGAAAGCCGCTGTACCTCCGCGGCGGCCAGCGCCCGGGCCTGGGCCTTAAGCCGGAGGACCTTCACGCCCCGGATGTAAGGGTTCCTCAGCAGGCGATCCAACGGCCAGCGGCTCGCGGCCGGCGGGTAGCTGTGCAGAATGTCCACCTGCTGGCCCTCCCTGTACACGATGGCCATGTGCACGCAGCGGGTGCGCACCACCGGGTCGCTGGGTGGATTGGGCGTCTCCCCGATGACCAGCAGAATGTCCCCCGTCAGGAGTTGGTCATACGCTTGGGGCAGTTCTTCCTTGGCGATATAAGCTGTCCTTTGCTGGCGACCTTCGTAGTAAACGTCGAACTCCTTCAAGGGTACGCCCAATTCCGTGGTGACTTCGGCCATGAGCCAACTGTTGGCTGGAACCCAATCGAGAATGGGCTCGCGGTTGCGGTCGGCCTCATTGCCACTTCCGTCCCGATACCGCAGGCGGTTCTGGAGTTTGTAGGCCGCCAGCCAGTTGTCAGTACAACCCAGAGCGATGCAACGCTCAGTGAAGGTAACGCAATCAGCCTGCTCGAGATTGAAGGACCTGGTCTTGCGCTGATAGGGCTGCCCGAGGCTCTTGAACGCCCAGTAGGCCACTTCCTCACCCACGTTCACGGTTTTGCCCGCCTGTATCATGCTGCGCAGCCGCAGGTACTCAGCCAGTTCCCGGTGCTCAGCAAGTTCGTGGAGCTTTCTGGCCTGCAGACTCTGGTAGCGGGCCCGTTGCTCCGGGGCCAGGACGACGGCCTGAGCTAACGCACTACTTTGCAGGCTCCATGCCGCCACCAAGACACCAACCATCACCGCACATCCCAATCCTTTGACCATTGCCGTTCCTCCAGCCCAACCCCTTGACTGCTTGCATTGCCTGGTTACGTCGCCCACACTACATCCAATGGCGTTACATCACCCATGTCACTGCGTCGCCGGCCTGCTTCATGTGTATCTTCACCCACAGAGCGCGCACCGGTGGCGCCCGGACCCATCGATATCTGTCAATTGATCGATGGCCGTCGTGCAGCAACGAACAACACCACTGCTTATGCGCTACGAATAATCAGCGCGCACATGCCTGCAGCGCCGTGCGCGGCACACATGCTGGACAGATAGAATCCGCCCCGACGAAGTGCCTGTTCCCTTTCAACTTCAACGCCTCCCAAAGAACTGTATAACGCAATGACAACCGTAATTGATGCGCGGGTCTCGGGACCCGCTGAGCCATCGAGTCGCTTTCACTGCATGACCGCGCGATCCTGCGGCGTGCTTCGAGGCGTATCGTCGCCCCGTGTGTGCTACTGCGCTTGAGCAAGGCCCAATGTCGGAGTTGTTCCAGCACGGCTCAAGAACCGTGGCACACATCGTGTTTGCCGCCGTCTCGTCATAGCCGTAGTACACCGCCTGCAGAACGCCTCCCGCCGGCTGCTGCTCCAGCGTCAGGTCTGCGATCTGCTCAAGGCCGCTGTGGAGCAGATCATGCCACGTGGCCGGAAAACCCCACCTTGCGTCGCGGAAACCCGGGAGCAACGAGATTTGCCGGCACTGTTCCAAGCTGAGTCTGACCTGCGACGTGTCCGCGCACTTCATTCCTGGCCGCAACAGGAGCCGGCCGCCGGCCGGACAGTTCCGCCGACAGAGGAAAGAGTGCTTCGATGGGGATGCATACCTCCAACCCAACCAAGCGGAAGACCGCCATCAGCATGTTCAAACGCCGCCTGGGAGGTTGAGGTCGCAGTACAACCGACTGGTCGTGGTGTCGCTAAAGGCAGCTCAAAGTGATAACCCACAATATCACAATACGTCCATAGCTGTCTTTTCGTAGCTACAATCGATACCGCTGTAAATATACATCAAAATACAGACTCTGCAAGCGCAATTTCAAAAAAAATTAATCCACGGGCACGTTTGAGTTAGCTCGTTGCTGCCATCGGGATGGCTGGGCGCCGCTCGGAAAGATCGTAGCCAGGCGGCCGTGGCTGGGAGCCGGTATGGATCCACGCATTGAGAAGCTCCCATGCGCAAGCGTGTCAATGCCGCACACTCTGCTCCAGTTCCCTGCCCATCCAGGACACGTTGACCTGCTGGACCCAGTTCACCGGACCACCCCGGCCGTGAGGGCAGTGCGCTCCACGTACCGGCAGACGGTCAGCCGATGGTCGTCTCCCTGGACCGGAAAAGCTCTTGAAACGGTGCTGGTACAGGTGCCCACCGCCGACCGTCCCGTGGGCCACGTACCCGCGCAGGGCGTGAGTGTGGGCCAGCCAGCGCACGAAGCCGGAGCAGACGAGTCGATACTAGCTGCGGCCCTGTTTCAATCCGTGTGTCGATACGTCCATGCGTCTGGCCCACTCTCGATCACCTGACGTGCTGCCAATTGACGCCTCACTCCGGCTTGGATGCCACAGCCTCGGCGTGTGGCTTACCGAACTGTTTAATCAGTGCTGCTCCCCGTTTTTCATCGACCACCTTCGAAACCAGCGGTGCACCTGCTTCAGACCACGAGATGAGCTTGCCTTCTTTGGTGAAGCGATAGGTGGCCTCTGGTTTGCTCCGTCCACAAAGATCCTCAGGACCCGTGTGCCATCGTCTTCAATGGACGGGCGGAACACCAGCAGGCGAGGCGCGCCGGTATCCGGATTCAGCTCATGCAGGGCAAATGGCTGGTCTGCACGTCCGAGATCCCATCGTGCGGCCAGCAACTCGACCGAGAAGAAGAACGGTTGTTTAGGTAACGGCTTCGCCTGTTTCTGCAGACGATCACCCTGACGCGCAATCATCTCGAGCTTTCCATTTTTCGCCTCGATACTCTGCTGCCGGGTCATTACCTTGCCATCCGGCTGCCGAACACTGCGATCCAGCTCAAGCAGCCTGGGCTGTAGCTTCAGATCGGTCTCCACCTTAACCACGCCGGAAACGTGCATGCCGGGCATCTGGATGACGGTCTCCACTCTGCTCTCGATCGGGCTCTCCTTGCCCTGCCCCACCCGAATGAACAGGTAGCCGACCACCTTGTCATCTGCCCATAATTCCGCATAGACCTGGCGCGGCGTCAGGGGTTTACTCGTAAGCTGGTCCAGCAGGCTGTGACCACGCTTCAGTTCGGCTGAGAAGTCCTGCCCTGCTGCAGTGTTCAGCACCAGCATCACAGCCAATCCACTGATACACATCGATTGCACGTTGCGCATACCAGTTCTCCCATACTATTATCCCCAAACCCGTCTCGATGATCGTACACGCCCGTCTCTGCTCGTTCTAGATTCACACCGGTTTCCTGATGTTCGGTTCCAACAACGCCCCGTTTGAAATGAGGCGATCCTCATGAAAGACCCGGGGATCGAAACGGAGACGCAACTCGTTTCGACTCGCCTGGGGATCCAGCTGATGGCGTCTTCATTGCTGGAAGGGATAGATGGGTCGGCATTGGAACCCTCGAGGTGGTACTGGTTGTCGGGTTTATCGTTGTAATGGCGGATCTCAGTGAGCTGAGAGCTGATGCCTCGGCGGTTTGGCATTACAAGGTTTTGGGGCAAGAGCCTGGACTCGGGAGGTACTCCAAGTGTCGGGAAGCAGTGGCGCGTTGGTCATCGGACAGGTTTTGCTACGGTGCTGGAGAGGAAGAGTGATCTCCACGCAACGACTGCACCGGTCACGAAACTCAGTCAACTGATGCGGACGAGAGGAGTCGAACCTCCATACACCTGTCCCTCAGACAGGCGGCTTTACCGATTTGCCTACGTCCGCTCAGGATGTCCCCGGTGGGAGTCGAACCCACACACCAGGAGGGTTTAAGCCTCCCGCGTCTGCCAGTTGCGCCACGGGGACCATCGCGGAATGAGCGAGGCAGGATTTGAACCTGCTGTAGCCGGAAGGCTCGGGGGCTACAGCCCCGCCCGGCACTCCAACACTGGCGCTCGCTCTTTAGATGCCCTTGGAGGGAGTCGAACCCTCAACGGCAGCGTTCTAAGCGCTGTGCGTCTACCCATTGCGCCACAAGGGCTCCTGGCGGCGGTGGGATTCGAACCCACACGCACTCGATCTTGAATCGAGCGGCTTTACCAGTTTGCCTACACCGCCCCTGCAACATTGCGGCGGGAGGGAGTTGAACCCTCAACACTCCGCTTCTGAAGCGGATACCTCAATGCCAGTTGGGTTACCGCCGCATGGCACAGACCCTCTCCGTGCCCCGTGCCGACCGCTCAATGCGATCTGCATGGGGAAACCGACTGGGCCAAAAAGGAAAAGTCCCGGTAGCTCTGGCCTTCAGGGCTACCGGGACTTCGCCGTATCAACTTGCTATTACGCGCGCAGCCTATGTAGCCCCTGGTTGAAGGGAACTAAGCAGCAGGTAATAGCCTAAGAACTTCGTCATGGTGGAGTAACTATACAACATCTGACTGGAGAATCAAGTGAAATCTCGCGAGCTGGCACCAACTGGCTCACAGTTGCTTGCGGCCTGCGACATGCCGAAAACACGTCACCAGATGGTCGTTGACCATGCCCACGGCCTGCATGTAGGCGTAGCAGATGGTCGAGCCGACGAAGCTGAAGCCGCGCTTCCTGAGGTCTTTGCTCATCGCGTCGGATTCCGGCGTGCGCGCGGGCACCTCGGACATGCTCTTCCAGTGGTTGATCTTCGGCTTGCCGCCCACGAATGACCAGATGTAGGTATCGAAGGTGCCGAACTCGGCCTGCACGGCCAGGAAGCAACGGGCGTTGTTGATGGCTGACGTGAGCTTGAGCCGGTTGCGGATGATGCCGGGATCGGCCAGCAGGCTGGTGAGCTTGCGGGGACCGTAGCTCGCCACGCGGACCGGATCAAACCCGTCGAACACCTCACGGTACCGCTCGCGCTTGGCCAGGATAGTATCCCAACTCAGCCCGGCCTGAGCGCCTTCCAGAATCAGGAACTCAAACAGACGCCGGTCATCATGGCACGGAACGCCCCACTCCTCGTCGTGATACTGGATCGACAAGGGGTTCCGCGCCCACGGACATCGTTCTTCCCGTGATTTGCTCAAAGTCCACGCGCTCCTGATTATGCCCGTCAGTCTACCTGAGGCCCTGCTGCTTCGTCGAGCCGAGTTGCCGTCTGCGCGGCCCGTGGTATCCTGCCATCAGAGAAGCCACGTCCCGATCGAGGCCAGACAGCCTGATGTCACGCCTTCGCCTGCCGGGCTGACCTCCACCAGTCATAGCCGATCAGCGCCGCGAGCGTCAGATAACAGGCCGGAACCAGATAGAACGCTGTCCCGAGGTTGCCGGTCCTGTCGCCGATATACCCCATCAGCCAGGTGAACGCCCCGCAGCCGGGCACCCCGGCACAGGAGAGCAGGATGAACAGCATGGTCGTATCGGTCTCGGGAAGCCGGTCGGCGCAATAGCTCTGCACGCTGGGCCAGAACGGGGCCGTGGCGACACCCGCCAGAAACAGCAACCCGAACAGCATCCAAAGGTTACTGACCAGCGGGAAGAGCAGCGTCATCAAAGTGCCTGCCAGCGCGGACCAGAAGATGAGGTGCTTCAGGTGGCGCTGGTCAATGAGATAACCCCATCCGGTGCGTCCCAGCGCCATGCCTCCCGCGAAACAGGCCGTGCCCACACCACCCGCCCAGGCCGCATCCAGGAAGTTCAGTTGAATGAAACTCGCACACCAGAAGGTCAGGCAGAACTCCCCGCCACCCGCGACGAACATGGCCGCGAAGAACAGCCAGAAGCCCCGGGTGCGGAGGCTCTTCACGGTATGGCCCCAGACAGTCGTCCAGTGGATCGGCTCGGGATGCTCGGGGTATTTACTCTTTGTGGATTCGATCAGCAGCAGGGCCGCAGCGACAAAGCCTGCAGCCGCCGTCGCACCCACCACCCAGCGCCAGGATATACCCAGCGAAAGGAGCCCGCCGGACGCCAGCACGGTCACGAGAACCCCCACGGACCAGAAGGAGTGCGTGAAGTTGAGATAGCGGCCCGACTCGTCCGGGTGCAAGTCCTGAACAAATGGCGTGGCCAGCCCTTCAATGACGCCCTCGCCGAATCCCGCCAGCATCAGGGCCAGGAACAGGACGCCGTACACAGGTGCCAGCGCACAGATCAGGATGCCGATACCCATCAGGGCCACGGAGGCCCCGAAGGTCTTGCGTTTGCCCCAACGCCCGGCGGCAAACCCGCACAACAGCATCGCTGCGATCATCGGGATGGTACGGCCGAAATGCAGCGCCCCGCCTGCGGTCATGCCGCCCTGTTCGAGCGAGAAACCCAGATCGCGAGCCAGCGACACCAGGGCCACCGGCACCACCACCGACCCGGCCGCGTAGGCGAAGAAGCTGGTGAAGGCAGCGTAGTCATAGCGCCCGAACGTCATCTTCCGTGACTGGTTCAAGCCCCCCAATGTGACCTCCTGGCCGTCATCAGAAACACCGGGAAATCCCGCTCCTCACCACCCTCCACGGGCTTACGAATCGTGTGAGCGGTCACAGCCCGAACCTCCCTGAAGCCGATCACATCAAACTGACTCTTCAACTGCTCGCGGTCAAAGCCGTGATGCACGCGGCCCGCCTCGGGCGGATGGAACAGCCCCGGCTCGGTGTCCAGGTCGGCGATGCACAGTGTGCCGCCCGGCCACAGCATCTCGTGAAAGGCCCTCAACACCTTGTCCGTGTCGGCGACATGGTGGAGAGTCATGCTGGTGACGATCATGTGGAAGCGTTGGACGGGTATCGGGTCGTGCTCCAGGTCGAGTGGGATGACGCTCATATTCTGGATGCCGCCCTCGCTGATCTTTTTTCGCAGGACTTCGAGCATCCCCGGCGAACTGTCCGCGCCCGTGACGCTTCGGACATGTGGCAGGAGAAAAAGGCTGACCAGCCCGGTCCCGCACCCGTAATCCAGCACGTCCATGTCGCTGGCGGGTCTGGCTTCCCGCAGAATCGCCTCCCCGACCGCCCTCATCAGGGCGATCCGGGGAGGTGCATCATCCCAGGTGGACGCCTCGTTGTCGAAATAGCTCGTGTTCATAGTAGCCACACCAGGTATCCGGCCAATCCCAAGCCCAGAAGGGCCAGCACGGCCGACAGAATTACACCCATAGACGCTGGCTTCGCGCGGGGCATCTCACCTTGATTGAACCGCCGCACGAACCGGAAGTGCTGAACCGCCGCCAGCACGTTAACCGCTACCCCGAGCAGTATGAGGGTGACTCCCACCCACTCGGACACACCTCCACGGTGCGGCAAGGCCACGCCCCGGCTCATGGCCATTTCGCGGAGGAACCAGCCAAAGCGAGCCACGACGAACCCGAAGCCCATCATGGCCAGCCCGGTTCTGATCCAGGCCAGCAAGGTCCGTTCGGCCGCGAAGGTGATCCGAGGGTCGCGAGTCGGTTCGGTGCTCATACCGTCCCTCAATCAACTTTACTGTCACCTGCTCGAAGGACGGCAGCAGGAGGTGATCGATCGGTCAGCACCGCTCTCTTACCGAACATCTCCCAACTCCACACAATGAGGATGGCGCTGGCAAGGAACAGCCCCAGAGCAAGCCAATACCCATGCTGGACCTTCCAGCACAGCCAGGTTGCCGCTCCCCAGGTGTGGCCGAGGACAATGGCGATAGAGACCACCATCGCCGCCAGACGAGGCAGTACCAGGATGAGGCTGCCAAACAACACGATCCACACGGCGATGCCCGCCTCGAAGGCGAGGGGATGCTGCTGAAGCAGCCAGTTGAAGAGTGGATTACCCTCATTGGAATCCGCGTAATGACCGGACCAGTACAACGAAGACTGGCCTGCCAGCGTGATGGTCTGATCCAAGAGGCACAATGCCAGCGGGGGAACACACAGCAGCAGTTTTCGCTTCGTCATGTCAACACGTCCGGTCTCAAGGATATTCTCGGTAGCCAGAACCAGTTTACCCCGATATGGGATCAGGTCACAGCCCTATTTCTTATCCGGCTTCCCAACGCGTAGAATATCCTCTGATTTGGGGGGTTCAGACTGATGAACGAAACGATTGTGACGGACATCCCTTTTAATCTCGACCTGCCCGGCCTGCTCAAGAAGCTGCGGATCGACGGACGACCTGAGTACGCCGAACGCTGCACCCGCCTGGCGCGGCAGGCCGCTGGTCTGGCCCGGCCCCGGGCGGCGTACCGGCTGGCTTACGTTGAAGCCAAAGGCGAAAACACCGTCGTAGTGGATGGCGTCACCCTGACCAGCCGTGTGCTTCGGGTGAACCTGGGGGACGTGCATCGTGTCTTCCCCTTCGTCGCCACGTGTGGGGCGGAACTGGATGCCTGGTCGAAGTCCATCGACGACATGTTGGAGGGCTTCTGGGCGGATGCGATCATGGAGGAAGCCCTGCGCGCCGCCTTCGACGCCCTGTCGGCTGATCTTGTGCGGCGGTATGACCTGGGCCAGACGGCGATGATGAATCCGGGGTCGCTGGCGGACTGGCCTATCGAGCAGCAGGCCGAATTGTTCCGCATTCTCGGCGGGGTAAACGAGCAGATCGGCGTGAAGCTCACCGACAGCTTCCTCATGGTCCCGATTAAAAGCGTCTCGGGGCTTCGCTTCCCCACAGAAACCAAGTACGAAAACTGCCAGCTTTGCCCGCGTGACCCGTGCCCGAACCGGCGCGCGCCGTATGATGCCGGGCTGTATGAGCGGCAATATTCGCCCGCGAAGTCCAAACCATCTTCTCAATAATGGTTCCTGCCTGAGTCACGCTGCAACAGGTTGTCCACGCGAAGTCGGAACGTCCCCACTTTCCTTGTCTGGCCGTTCCCGTACACTGTTGCCCGCATGGACTTGTTCTATTGGCTCGCCATCTTGTGCAGCACCGCACTTCTGTGGTCACTGGCCGTGCTGGTGAACCGCCGGAATGTGCGGACGCATAATCGCAACGGAGACCCCGACTCCGACCTGATCGTCTTTGTTGAGCCGGTTCGCTGGTTGTTCATCATCTGGGGTTTCGCGCCCTTCTGCCGGGGGTTGCGCCTGGCCGGGTCCAACGCCCAGGTTCGGCTTTTTCGCTGGAGCAGGGTCACAGGATAACCTCGCGGCGTCAGTCGTCCCGATGCAGGCTATCCACTTCACGTCCGCAACGCAACACGGCGCTGGCACCGCCTAGAGCTGAGGTCCTGCTGCTGCGATCCTCACATAGCCCAGCCAAACCGCACTCAGGACAAACGCCCGACACGTTGCCGGTCAAGTCATAGCCGCACCCTCGGCACAGCGAGCCGGTCTGGAGCACCACCTGCCGGACGAACGAGCGGATCACCCACAGCACGGCCAGCCTGACGACCACCCAGGTGCCCATGATCGCGACGGCCATAAGCAGGAGGTAGCCCAGGCTCTCGCCGTTCTGCCAGCGTTCCCATGCACACATCACCACCGCGATAACGCCAGCCCTTCCAGCATGGCACGCCGGACCCGCTGTTCCGAGAACGAGAGCCAGACCATGATGGCCAGGAAGACCACCAGGCTCAGCACCGCTTTGGCGACATAGATGGTGTAGCTCACCATCCCCCGGCCCGGCACGACCATGACATGGGTCTGGCTTAACAACTCGGGGGGGCCGTAGCTGATCGCCGTGAACAATGCGGTGACGGTGAACAGTGCGAGCAACCGCCAGGGACCAGGCCGACGGTCAATGACCTTCACCCGAGCCATCCGCCACTCCTTACATTCTCTCACCGCACTCAGGGCACCTCGGTTCGCCAATCCCGCGCAGAATGCAGCCGCATTTACGGCAGCGGGTTTCTGGGCAGCTTGACCGAAACATGCGTCGATTAAGTCAGTGTACCATAAACCAACAACGCCGATGGAGTCGGTGATCGCAATGACGATGAGGGTGGCCTCGTCGCCGCATTTCGGACAGATGAGGTCGAACGGGTCAACAGGATGGACATATCCCTCAGCCTACACGACCTTCTCCCCCGTGAAGCTCCCGAGCGCGCTGCACGAACCGCAGGAAGGGCAGGCGATACCCGCAATCTGGGCAATACTTGTCCCGCTCAACGGCCGGGCTCTTCAACTCTCGCACCAGCCGCATACTTGGGAAACCGACCCGTGTCCTTGGTGGCAGGCCGAAGTACACGGGATCGTACTGGCTGAACTCGATGTCGCAGATGTTGCAGAGGACCACATGCAGTCCGGGGAACACCTCGTACTCCGCGTACGTATGCTTGCCCTCCCGGAAGTGGTCAAGTTCTCCTGGGCAGGTACCGCACACATGGCACGGGGCCACCTCCCGGACCTCAAGGGGCTGGTAACAGAGAGGGCAGTGTGTCTCGTTCATGATTTCGTCAGCGTCCAGGTGTCCCCGTAGGAATTATTGGCAATTCCCCACCCCATCGGGAAAGTGCCTTTCCGATGGCCCGGAAACTCCTCATGGATTCGAGCGGAGTAGGTGGCGATGAGACGCTCAAGCTTCCCCGCTATAGCCCACCGATTGGCGACGTGCTCATGGGGAAGGAACATCATCCACCAGCCCCCTTTGCCTTCGTCGTGGTGAAGATCGGTCTGGACCTGTTGCCCCGAAGCTCTCGCTGGCAGCAGGCAAGCCGAATGGGCGGCGCGAAGCGAGCATTGACCCACTGGGCCAGATTTCGGTAGGTCGCCATTCATGGAGGCTCGCTCTCTGTTGTCCTTTTGAGATTTGGCCATTTGCGGCCATTTTATCCTGCCGGCCCGGTGCTGGAATAGTGGGCATGTCGTGCTTGCTTTGCCAGCCCTCTGTTGAGAGACTGGTCACATGGTCATTCTGAAGGTTATCGCCATCTGGACCATCCTCTTGTTCGTGGCCATCGCCAACGGCACTGTCCGGCAGCTCTTCCTCGTCCCGTACCTGAGCGATCGCACCGCCCATCAGATCAGCAGCGTCACCGGCTCGGCCCTGGTTCTGCTCGTCACCGTTGCCCTGATTCCCTTTCTCGGGGCCATGAACACCCGCAGGCTCCTGGGTATCGGTCTGTTCTGGCTGGCCCTGACAGTCGCCTTCGAGTTCACCCTCGGTCACCTGGCGGGTTACTCGTGGGAACAGCTCCTGGCCGACTATAACCTGTTCCAGGGACGGCTTTGGCTTTTGGTACTGCTGACGGTATTCCTTGCGCCGCTGATCGCGGCGCGAATAAGGGGAACGTGGCGGTAAAGGCAGTGCCGGTTCTTCCCCCCGTCTCGCCCGGCTGGCACAACTCCCAGTCCCAGCGAAGTGCAAGCTGATGAGCGATGGCCCGAAAGATTGGGCCAGGGGGCTGGACGTTCCAGCTTGAACACTCGTCGCCGGAAATCCGCGAGGAATAATTCACCGTGGTCTACCGCATCCTTTGGGCAGAACCATGGAGCGACCATGTTCCTCCGGTCTTGGCGAGTCCTGACTCTCATCCTTGCCGCCCTGAGCATGGGCCTGACGTTTGCCCATGTGCTTGAGCTACCCCCGAAGATGAACTACGGCGCCCGCCTCTACGCCACGGTCAACAGTACGCTCTACTGGAGATTCGGAACCGTCGGCGCGGTGATCGTGGTTAGTGGGGTACTGACGGCAACCGTGTTGACGTTCCTGATTCGCAGACAACGGCGGGTCCTCCGATGGACGCTGGCCGGAACACTCTTCTTATCGGCTGCGCTGGCCTCCTGGTGGGCTATCGTCTACCCCGTCAACGCCGAGGTACGTCAAGTGTGGTCGCCCCACGAGCCCCCTCAGAACCGAGGTACTCCAATCCCCCTCCCCGAGCCCGTCGTGCAGGCCTGGCCCCGGTTACACAACCGCTGGGGATATGGGCACGCCACCGGCTTTGTGTTCCACCTGGCCGGGTTCACCGCTCTGGCTGGTTCCCTGGTGATCAGAGAGGACATATCCGATGATTCACGATAATTCTTCGTCGCGTCCCGCCTTCCTCTTCGACCTGGACGGCACGCTGGTCGATAGCGTCTATCAGCATGTCCTGGCCTGGCATGAAGCGTTCGAGGCGGTCGGGATCGAATTGGCTGTCTGGCGGATTCACCGTCGCGTCGGCATGAGCGGCGGCTTAATGGCCAATGCGATCCTCAGAGAGACCGGCCACCAGGTTACGGCCGAGGAAACCGCCCGGCTGGTTCGGCTGCACGCGGAAGCCTATGCCCGCCAATCCGACCGGATCCGCCCTTTGCCCGGCGCGAAGGAACTGCTGGCGTATCTCACGGATTACGGGGTGCCTTGGACCATCGCCACCAGCGGCCGGATGGAAAGTGCCCGGCCAACTTTGGCCGCACTGGGCGTGGGGCCAGATATTCCTGTGGTTACGCGCGACGAAGTGGAGCACGCCAAACCGGACCCCGACCTGTTCCTGGCCGCGGCCGGAAGGCTCGGGGTGCCGATTACGAACTGCGTGGTCGTGGGCGACAGCGTGTGGGACTTGCTGGCGGCCAGACGGGCCAGGGCGCTGGGGGTGGGCCTGCTGTCGGGCGGCTACGGCCAGGACGAGCTGGAACGGGCCGGCGCCTACCGCGTTTATCAAGACCCGGCCGACCTGTTGAACCACCTGGATGAGGTGGGCGTGCGGGCCACGGAATAGATCACAGGTTTTCCGGCTTGAACCACCTGCGATACCGGCCCACCGTCGGCCCGGCGATCATGAACAGGCCGTCGCCGCGATAGTGGATGGTCCGCGGGAACTTCGGCGACGTGGCCGCGTGAGCCTTCACCACCTCCAGAATGAACAGGCTGTACTTCCTGATCAGGCTCGCATCGACCAGACGGCACTCGAAGTTGGCGTAGCACTCCCCAATGAGCGGCGCTTCGACCTTCTCGCCCGGCACGGCCGTCAGCTTGAACGTCGCGAACTTGTCCACCTCGCGGCCCGAGCAGTTGCCGATGCGGACGACCGTCGTCGCAAGCTCCACGGTGGGAACATTGATGACGCATTCCCGGCTCCGGCGGATCATCTCGAAGCTGTGATTGGCATCCCAGATGTAGCACCCGACCAGCGACGGCTGGAACTCCATAATCATGTGCCAGCCCATCGTCATGATGTTCCGCTGGCCCCTCCAGGCTGAACTCACCAGCACAATCGGGCCGGGCTCCAGGAACCGACGAACATTCTCAACCGGGAAATCCTTCTTCGCATAGGTTGGCATGAGGCACCTCGCTGGATTGTATGGCAGACCTTATCTGCGGCTCACTTGGCCCTGCCAGACAAGGAACCCCACGCACCCAGGAAATGCGCCTGGGCCAAACACCCTCGATTAATCTCAAGGCCCTGGCTGCGTCTAGCCAGTGGCCAACAGACCCGGCCTGAGAGTGGTAGAATCATGGGTCAAGGCATATACGGAGGAAGACCATGACCACGCGAAAGAAAACGGCGAAGGCATCTTTAAGGGGACGAACAAACAAGGCCGGCCAGCCCTCCCAACCCGCCAGGCCCAGGCTCTATACCCTGGAGGTATTCCTGCTTTCCGGCCCAATCACCGGCAAGTTCGCGAAGAAAACACCGGTGGTGTCCCGCACGATCCAGATTCGAGGCGACCAGACCCTCGAAAACCTGCACGAGGCCATCTTCGACGCCTACGGGCGTTGGGACGAGCACATGTACGAGTTCCAGTTCGGCGAGGGGCCGATGGACCCCAAGGGGCTCAGGTACGTGCTGCCGATCGCCTTTCAGGAGGAGCGAGACGAGGATAGGCCACCGGCGGGTCAGGTGGACCGGACGACGATCGATTCATTGGGGCTGAAGGTGGGCGATCGGTTTGGCTACTGGTTTGACTTCGGCGATGACTGGTGGCATCAGATCAACGTCGAGGCCATTGACGAGGAGGTACCCCAGGGCAAGTATCCCAAAGTCATCAAAAAGGTTGGTGCAAACCCGCCGCAATACCCGCCGGGGGATGAGGAGTAGAAGCCGATGGACTGGATGACCTGGTACAACGCCCTGGCCAGGCCCGACTGGACACCATCTCCGTCCACCATCGGCCTGATCTGGCGCATCCTCTACCCGATCATCATCGTGAGCTTCGGGTTCGTCTTCGTCCAGACGTTCCGGGGCAAGCTCCCCTGGCGTGTGGCCCTGCCGTTTGCGATCAACCTGGTCTCCAATCTCATCTTCACCCCCATCCAGTTCGGCCTGCGGAACTTGACCCTGGCTTCCGTAGACATCCTCGTTGTGCTGGTCACGATCGTTTGGTCGATCGTCGTAATCTGGCCGCGTTACCGCTGGGTGGCGGTCGCCCAGTTGCCGTACTTGATCTGGGTCTCGATCGCCACAGTATTGCAGTTATCGATCACCTGGATGAACCGATAAGGTTGCACTGGCAGTCTGACCGCGGTTCGACTGCATTCCCCCTGACTGGCCGTGCCGCACTTGCCGTACCTGTGATTCATGCTTCCCCGGATGGCGAGGGGCGAAGCCGCTTCAAAAAGAGCAGTATCTCGTCTTTGAGCCGCAACGGCCCGGTGCCATGTTCGTGGGGCAACCGGCGACGCCCATGGCCTAATCCTACATGCGAACTGGGTCCGGGTGCCATTAGAAACCAAGCCGCTGTTTGGAATGGCCGGTCGGCATAGCCCTGCATGTCCCCCAGGAGCGGGAATGGATAATCACCACCTCGACAGAGACGATCCCCCCGCCGAAGCCATAGGAGCACGCCAAATCAGAGACGCATCAAACGGATCCGAAATGAAACTCGTGCACGTTATGCGCCTGTTATACGGTTTCCGTTGCAAACTTGGGCCGGTTCCTGCCTGGTTATTGGTCGCCGCGCTGCTGATCGCCTAAATCTTCGCGCCCCCCTCGTGAAGAGGTGGGCCACCCAGCACACAAGATTCATTGGGGATCCGTGCTATTCCTCCGGTTCCGCATCAGGCGGCCGGTCATCATCCGGCGAAGCGAGTTTCTGGCGAAGGTGTTGCTTGACCCGAAGCAGCCGGTTGGCCGTTTCGTCTGCTGAGGCCGGTTCCCTGGAGGGTGTGGGACGGGTTTGTGCCGGTGCATGCGCTATGGGGTCCGCTTCACAGACCGCAGATTCCCGGATTGGTTGGACCACAACTTGATCCAGTTCATTCCCCGCGTCGGGAGGCCGCACCTGCCGGGAGGAACGCCGCTCGGAATGCGAGACCGTGCGATCTTCGTGGGCCCGCTTCTTGGACTCGTGCAGCACGGCCATTGCACCGGTGCTGGGGACGGGCACAGGGCCGAACGAGAGGTAATCATGGACGGCCGAACGGAACCAGCGCCAGCGCAAGGGCCATCCAACCGCCTCAGCCAGCACGAAGGAGGCCACATATCCGGCCGCCCCGGCCTCCGTCAGCCATGCCAGGCCGATCAGCATGGTGAGCACGCCGGCCTCCGCATAGAACGAGAGGGCCGGCACCGACGCCAGCCGGCGCACGGCCACATCGGTCAGGAACAGGGGCAAGAGGCAGCACGCGAGCATCCACTTCCAGATGGGCGTGCGCGAATGCACCGGGGGAAGATCGCGCTCGAAGGGGTCGTCCTGGTCCGACAGCCAGCGGATCTTGCCCCTGCCCTTCTCAACCGCCTGTTCAAGCAGTCGCGAGTCGGCCCGCAGTTCTCGATACTCGGGCGAATACGGCACGGTCAGGCCGGTGCGGACCACGCCCGTGGCCTCCGGGGAACCGCGGGCCCGCAGACTGATCAGATAATCGCCCCGTTCATGGGCGTCGAAGCGGGCCTCATACTGGCCCGGTCCGGTCTGCGTCAGCTTGAGCGGCCTGGACTCGAAACGCGGCGTCACCAGCATCCCGCCGATGTCGAGCGAATTGAGATAGGCGCCATCCCTGCCGATGGCCTCAACCACGACCTGCCCGGTGGTGCCGTCCAGCCGCGTCGTTACTTCGAGACCGTCGGCCTCCCGGTCGCCGCCGACCCACTCCACCGCACTTTTCCAGAAGGCCCCGAACGATTCCCACGCGGCCCACTTCTCGCCCCACCTTGGCCACCAGCCGCTCGTGAACGCCATCACTTTGCCCATCTCGTAGTGCCAATAGGCCAGGATGGGCGCCCCCGGCCCTTCCTTCGGGTGAACCAGCCCCAACAGGGCATCCGGCTTGGGCAGGGTCAGCACAAAGCCGTCGAGCTCAGGCCAGTGATCGCCGGACACGCCGGCAAGCAGTGGCGAGAAGGGAGCTACCGCCCGGGGGGTGAACGGCTCCTCCGAAATCAGACGCTTGCGAATCACCCGCGTTTCGCGGAAGAAAATCTGCGGAAGCGTGCGCGGGTCGCGAACCGGATGAAAGACCCCTCCGCCCAGCTCAGCCAGTCGCCGGAGCATGGGGTCGTTCATGCCGTCTCCGACACCGATGGTCGAGAGTGTGATGCCGTGGCGGCTCATCCTGCCGACCAGTTGCTCGAAGGGAGCCGGCTGGGTCTGGCCGTCGGTGAGCAGAAGGACGTGCTTGACCGACGCCGCCCGGCCGATCTTCTCCAATGCCTCGGCGGCAGCCTCCAGTGCCGGGTAGGCGTCCGTGCCGCCGCCTGGCCCAATGCCGCGAACCCGGGTCGCAACCGAGGTCTGATTGGCGTTGGTCTGCAAGGGTACGACCCAGGTGGCCCGCGTATCGAAGGCGACGAGCCCCAGGTAATCCCGTGGTAACAGCGTCTTCAAGGCCAGGATCGCCGCCTCATTGGCGATCTGCTGCTGCGTTCTGGGAGTGCCGCCGACAGGCGAACCCATCGAGCCGGAGTGGTCCAGGACAATCACCAGCGCCGCCACGGGCAGGACCTTCTTGCTGGGGATGCTGAACGAGACAGGGCTGACCTCCTCGATGGGCTTTCCCGTCCAACCGCCGGCGCCAAACGCCTCATCGCCGCCCAGCAGGATGAGCCCCCCACCGAGGTCTTTCACGTAGCTGGCCAGGGCACGGTGCTGATCCTCGTTAAAGGTGTCGGCGGAGATGTTGCCAAGAATAACGGTGTCATACTCTTGAAGGTGCAGCAGGTCCACCGAGAACTCATCCACCTGCTTATGGGTGACGTCGATCTGTTCGCGTGTCAGGGCCTGGACCAACGGCCGGTTATCCGTCGAGCCGCTCTGATCCAGCACCAGCACGCGGCCCCGGGCTTCGACGATGGTGAACGCCCCCGCCCGGTTGTTCTCCGCGATGGTGTCCCGCGAGCCCTCTTCCGGCGACAACCTCGCCTCGAAGCGATGAACGCCGGTCCCCAACAGTTCCACGGGAACGCTCAACACCTCCGGCCGCATCCCCCCTTTGAGCTCGATGATGGGATTGTCCAGGGGGATGGGCGTATCGTTGTGGTACAGGACCAACCGGGCTCTCGCCGGCCGGAGGCTTCGAATGATGACCCGCAGGTGAATCCGGCTGTTGGGACTGGTCCTGGGAGGTACGACCAGCCGGTCCAGGAGCATCTCGTCGGCAGCGTCGTATTCAAGGGGGATCACATCGACCACCGTTCCGTTCGCTGCCGCGGACTCGACCTCGCTGAGCAGGCTCCCCTGGTTCTCATTGCCGTCCGTCAGCAGAACGATGCGTCGGGCCGTGTCGGGAGGGAACAGTGCCGTGGCCATGCGGATGGCCGCGGCCGGATCGCTGCGGTCGGGATCGCTCGCCGGACTGAACGCAAACCACTCCGGGCCTGAGCTCGCGGGCACGGCATCAACCTGGGCCTGGCCGTCAAAGCTGACCACGCCGAAACGGTCGCCCTGGTGCGCCTTCCGGGCGATGGTCTTGACGTATTCCTCGGCCTGACGTCGAAACTCGTCGGGAATGCTGCGCGAGCGGTCCAGGGCGAAGACCACGGTCACCCCGTCGCTGCGGCGGACGTACTGCGGCTCCGCCAGGGTCGCGATCAGAGCCAGGAAAACCCCGCAGCGCAGACCCAGCGCCCCCAGCCATCGGCCGCGTCCGAGGTTCTCACGCGAACGCCAGCAGGCCAGGACGATCCCTGGAAGGGCAAGCAACGCCCAGAACCATGCCGGCTGGTCGAAGGTCAGCATTCCAATCAGGGCATACGGCATCAGATTCCCGGAAACCGCCACTCGCCATCCAGGAACTTAAAGCTAACGTGAGCATCCCGAACCGGGTCTTCGCCCCCCAGGCCGTTCCAGTAGCGGTTGTCCCGGTAGACCTGCGCCGGTCGAAGAAACTCGACATGGCCGTCTGCGAAGCAGAAGTTCGACCCTCCGGCATGCCGGATGGAGATATAGGTGCGGTACTTCTTCCAGGCGTAGGGTTCGTGATCGCCCCCGCTGTAGCTGAACATGCTGTACTCGGGAATGTACGTAGGGTCAAGACAGTAGCCGTGGTTGCCCAACATATCCTTGTCGTTGACGCCGCGCATGTGAGGTTTGGTCCACCCGGTGCCGTCTGTGTCCCCGAAAGCAATGGTCTTGCCCGGGGCGCGGACGGACTTGACCGGGTAATTTTCCAGCGGCTTCTTCGGCCCCACCGCATTATCCCGTAAGCTGCCCAGGTACTTGTAGTTGTATCCGTAGGAGTTGTTGCGATCAACCTCCCAGTCGGGCACGGCCGCACAGCCCTGCACCTTGTACCCGGCCAGCGAGCGAGCCATCAGGTTATACCAGCGGATGCGGGTGTCGGCGTCATCCATCATGCGGTATTGATGGCCGGGATAGACGTCCCACTGATTCAGGTACATGGTCATGCCGATGCCCAACTGATGCAGGTTCGACTTGCAAGCCGCTGAGCGGGCCTGCTCCCTGGCCTGATTCAGAGTCGGCAGCAGGATTGCAACCAGCAGTGCCACGATCGCCACGACCACCAGGACTTCAATGAGAGTAAAACCACCGCGTCTGCTCATATGCACCTCCCGATCAATTCAAGCCGAACTATATGCGTTATTGATCTTCGACGGAGGGTTTCTTACTGGGAGCCAGGCGGCCAGGCATGAGCGATTGAGGCAGCTCCGCCAGCCCGCAACGAAGGATGTGCGCCCCATCGCCGGGCGGGCCGCTGCCGATAAGTCCTGCCCCCCGGCAGACCTTCTGAGCCATAAGGCAGGCAATGCGGGCAGTTTCCTGTCTGAAACAGGCTCACCTCCCGCGATGTTGGAGTTGAAGGATCCTGGGCCTGTGTTTTGGGAACCCCGGCCCAGAACTTTCCTCAACAAGCGGTAGACCGCGAAGCCTGCATTGAATTCCTGCAAGCCTTGAATCGGCCTCCCGCCCGTGCTACCGTAACATGCTTTTAATAGGGAGGTTTAACGATATGTCGGAGAGTCTGAATCTCGGAACCCTGTGCCTGCATGCCGGCCAGACACCCGACCCGACCACCACCGCGCGTGCCGTACCTATTTACGCGACAACGAGTTACGTCTTCAAGGACACTCAACACGCCGCTGATCTGTTCGCCCTCAAGGAGTTCGGCAACATCTACACCCGGCTCATGAACCCCACGAATGACGTCTTTGAGAAGCGCATGGCCGCCCTCGATGGCGGCGTCGGCGCCCTGGCCACCTCCAGCGGGCAGGCGGCCATCGCCACCGCTATCCTCAACATCTGCCACGCCGGCCAGAATTTCATCTCAGCCACCAGCCTCTACGGCGGGACCTATACCCTGTTCAGCCAGACCCTCTCCAAGCTGGGCCTGGAGGTCCGTTTCTTCGATCCGGCCCGACCGGAGGATCTCCGCAAGCTGGCCGACAAGAATACCCGCTGCGTCTACTTCGAATCGCTCGGCAACCCCAAGAACGACGTGCCGGACTTCGAAGAGATCGCCCGCATCGCCCACGAACTGGGCTTGCCGGTGATCTGCGACAACACGGTCATGACCCCCATCCTGCTCCGGCCGTTCGATCATGGCGCGGACATCGCCGTTTACAGCACCACAAAATTCATCGGCGGCCACGGCCTGCATGTCGGCGGGTGCATCGTGGATTCCGGCAAATTCGACTGGACCGCGGATGCCAAGCGCTGGCCGGAGTTCACAGCCCCCGATCCGGCCTACCACGGGATGGTCTTCACCGAGGCCCTCAAGCCCATTGGCAACATCGCTTATATCATCAAATGCCGGACCAACCTCATGCGCGACATGGGCGCGTGCATGAGCCCGTTCGCCTCCTTCCTTTTCCTGATGGGACTGGAAACGCTGCACGTGCGCATGCCCCGGCATTGTGAGAATGCGATGAAGGTGGCCCGGCATCTCAAGGAGCATCCGGCCGTTGCCTGGGTCAACTACCCCGCCCTGCCCGAGCACCCCTTCCACGCCAACGCCCGCAAGTACCTCAAGAACGGCTGCGGCGCGATCCTCGGCTTCGGCATCAAAGGCGGCATGGAAGCGGGCAAGAAGTTTATCAACTCGGTCAAGCTGCTCTCGCACCTGGCCAACATCGGGGATGCCAAGACGCTGTGTATCCATCCGGCCAGCACGACGCATTCGCAATTGACGCCCGAAGAGCAGGCCGCGACCGGCGTGAGCCCCGAGTACATCCGCCTCTCCATCGGCATCGAGGATATCGACGACATCCTGGCGGACATCGACCAGGCCCTGGCGGCTTCTCAGAAGTAAAATGGGAGCGCGACCTCCTCACGAAGACTTGGAGCGCACAGAGAAGATGGTTACCAGGTATCCATTTTCCGTTCTCAGTTCCTCTCCGCGGCCGTCGAGGCTGCGCGGTGAAACGCGGGGCAATCTGTGAGCACCGTAGGCGAATCCAACATCAGCAAACCCGGTTCTGTCGGCATCGTCCAGACGCAGAAGGTCACTCTTTTCGAGCCGCCGGACGTCTTGCGCCTGGAGTGTGGCCGAGTCCTCGGCCCTATCCAGGTCGCCTATGAAACCTACGGCCGGCTCAACGAAGCCCGTGACAATGCGGTGCTCATCTGCCACGCCCTCACCGGCGACGCCCACGTGGCCGGCTATCACTCGCCGGACGACAAAAAGCCCGGCTGGTGGGACATCATGGTCGGCCCGGGCAAAGGCATCGACACCGACAAGTATTTCGTCATCTGCTCCAACGTCCTGGGCGGCTGCCGGGGCACGACCGGCCCGTCGGACATCAATCCCGAAACCGGCAAGCCCTGGGGCCTCGACTTCCCCGTCATCACCATCGAGGACATGGTCAAGGTGCAGAAGCGGCTCATCGAGTACCTGGGCATCCAGCGGCTTCTGGCCGTCATCGGCGGCTCGATGGGCGGCATGCAGGTGCTGGAGTGGGCGGTGCGCTACCCTGAGAGCGTGGCCGCCGCCATTCCCATCGCCACCACCGCCCGGCTCAACGCCCAGTCCATTGCTTTCGATGCCGTTGGCCGTAACGCCATCCTGGCCGATCCGCATTTCGCCAACGGCCAGTATCACGGCGGGCCGGCCCCCGAACGCGGGCTGGCCATTGCCCGCATGGTCGGCCATATCACCTATCTTTCCGAACAGGGCATGCACGCCAAGTTCGGCCGGCAGCTTCGCAACTCCGACCGCTACAGCTACGACTTCAACAGCGAGTTCTCCGTCGAGACCTATCTCGACCACCAGGGCGAGATCTTCGTCGAGCGCTTCGACGCCAACAGCTATCTCTACATCACCAAGGCGGTGGACTACTACGACCTCGTCGCCCACTATGGTACCCTTGAAAAGGCCTTTGCGAACGTACAGGCCCGCTTCCTGGTGATCAGCTTCTCCAGCGACTGGCTGTTCACCCCGGCCCAGTCACGGCAGATGGTCGACGCCCTGCTGGCCAACGGCAAGGATGTCTCCTACAGCGAGGTCAACTCCCCCTATGGCCATGACGCCTTCCTGCTGGAGCCCGAGGTGCTCGGCCGGCTGGTCGGCGGTTTTCTGGCCGGGGCGAGCAACCGGCCCATCCTGCCCAACGGCGAAGACGACGCCGCTTACCGGCAGGAGCCGGTCGTGGAGTCGGCCTGGGCCCGCCAGCGCGTGGACTACGACCGCATTGAGGAGCTCATAGAACCCGGCAGCCGCGTCCTGGACCTGGGTTGCGGACGCGGCGTGCTGCTTGGTCGGCTGATGCGCAACAAGCAGGTCCGCGGCCTGGGTGTCGAGGTCGTGCAGGACAACATCTGCGAGTGTATCGATCGCAACATTTGCGTAGTCGATCTGGACATTGAGACCGAATTGGGCAGCTTTGCCAGCGACTCGTACGACTACGTGGTGCTCTCGCAGACCCTCCAGACGATCCGCCGTCCGGACAAGGTGCTCCAGGAAATGGTGCGCATCGGCCGGTATGGTATCGTGAGCTTCCCCAACTTCGGCTGCTGGAAACCCATGCTCCAGGCCCTGTTCACGGGGCGAACGCCCATCACCAAGAGACTGCCCTTCCGCTGGTACAACAGCCCGAACGTGCGCTATCTGACCATCCACGATTTCGAGGACTGCTGCAAGGATTTCGGCATCCGCATCCTCAAGCGCCTGCCGCTGATCGCCCACCGCGACCACCCCATTCGCTTCCTGCCCAACTGGCGCGCTGAGGAAGCCATCTTCGTCATCAGCCGCGGGTAGTGCTGGCTGCTGCGGCGCCGGCCGCGTGTTGCGCGCAACTCTCGCTTTAACAGGTTGACTTCCCGCAAGAAAAAGGAATAGAGTCCTCTGTCTCTGGATATATTCCCTTCTTAAGAGGCGGCCCAATCATGAGCGTTGACCTGGAGAGCAGTTGCCGGAGCCTTGTCCAACTGATGAATCTGGCCCCGGAGGCTATCACGGAAATCGACGAGATGCTCAAGAAAGATCTGCCCAGATCCGTGGCCGGCCGGCTCAACCGCATCGTCGCCGCCCTCTACGAGATCTCCCTGCTGCAGGATCAGATCACCAAGCATCTCGCGCATTCTCCGGCCCGGTCCGAGCCCAGGTCTGAGTCAAATTCCTGGACCGGTCGCCTCCCCCCGCAGGCCAACAGCGTCCAGACTGGAGCCGGCCCATCGTACCGGGCCCCGGTTTCAAAGATATGAAGTCACAACGTCGGCTTCTCATGAAAAGCGCTTAACACTCCCCCGGCACATGACTCACCTTGCCCTGAAAGATTCATGCCGTGGAACTCGCGAGACAAATCAGCTATTCTGATGCAACTTTTCCGGATCGGCGATAGCAAAGGATGGAAGCGGCGGAACGGACTCCCTGCCAACCAGAGGAACGAATTCGACGTATCCTTTTTCCTTTTGCGGACATCCCGCCCCCGAAAATCCCGGAAGCTATGATCAGAGTGAGGTCGGATGATGGAATCGACGGTGAAGCACGTGTTGCTTGTAGAGGACAATCCAGCGCATGCGCGTCTGATCCGCGCGCATCTGGAGGACTTCATCGGTCTCACCATTGAATGGGTCCAGCGCGGCGAAGAGGCCATCGACTACCTCTCCGGGCAAGGCAACTGGCAGGAGCGCCGCCTGCCCGACCTTATCCTCCTCGATCTCAAGCTTCCCGGTATGCATGGCCCGGAAGTTCTTCACTGGCTCAAGACCGAGGATCGGCTTCGTCGCATTCCGGTGGTGGTTCTTACCACTTCGCACGACAGCGCGGACATGGACGAGGCTTATGCCCAGGGCGCCAACAGTTACCTGATCAAATCGGCCGATTTCAGCAGCATGCAGGAGATGTTGCACAACGCGGTCGCCTTCTGGTGCGAATGGAACCAACTGCCCCGCATGGAATCCAAACCAGATTAGAGGAATCTCACGCACACCCTCGTTCGCTTTCCGGCCGGTATCGTCGAGCCGGGGGCGGCGACGAGTCGATCTTTGACTACGGCACGACCTCCGGCTCAGGCGCCGGCGGTGGACTCAGGGTAGCCGACGCGAAGTACGTCGTATTGGGCTGCCGGATGCGCAGTGAGGGCTCGCCTTCCACCTCCCGCCACCACGCCGCAAAACGCTTCTGGGCCTCTTCCCAGTCGGGCTGGTTCATCATTTCCGGAGCGCGGGCTCCAAGGACGACCGTCAACTCCACCTGCTCCAGTGGCCGGACTTCGAGCATTATTTCCCGGTTCGGACCCGCGTTTTGGAGCGCATTATCCAGGGTCTGCGGCGTTGCACCGGGCGGGACCGGCTGGTTGCCAATGCCCACGATGACGTCATTCACCCGCAGGCGTGCCTCGCTGAGCCAGGATCGCTCCGGGACCTGCGTCACCACCAGCCCGCCGACCGCGCCCAGCATCAGCCCCTGGCCCGCGTCGCCGGCAAGCATCGTGGCCGCAAGCACTTGCGGCTGGCGCAACTCTTCCGTGCGGCTCCCCACCCGGACATTCACCCTTTTCGACTCGCCCAGCCGAAGCACCCGCATGGGAATCCGGGTACCCGGCTGGCGCATCTTCACGTGAGACGTGAACGCCTCCAGGGCGGCCATCCGCAGGGCCATGTCCGGAGCCATGGGCACGTTTCTCTGTCCGGGTTGCTGGCCGCTCTTCTGGTCCGCACCTGCGGCCGGCGGCTTCATGAAGTGGGCCACCGGCTGCCCATCAAAATCCAGCAGGATATCCCTGGACCGCAGACCGCCCCTGTCCGCGGCCGTACCTTCGATCACCCGCTCCATGACGATGCATTCCACCGTCTGGCCGCGCCTGGGATCATAGACGGAATTCAACACCCCCGGCGTCACCCCCAGGAACCCCACCTGGCCGGCCATCAGCTTGCGGTAGTAAACATTCTCAATTGCGTAACGCAGGCGCAGCTTCTGCTCGTAACGCGGCTCCGCGCGGTATCGCCGGACCAGCTCATCCAGCGCTGCCGGCTCCAGGGCCGACAGCGTCTCAGTGGCCCGATCGCGAACGGCAAATCGCCGGTCGCCAAGTTGCTCGATGAGGGTGTCGATGTCCGGGCGGGTGGACACCGTGGCGCCCCCCGGAATGACCTGACCGTGCAGAGGCACACTCCCCACCGCGCACGCCGATAGCAGGAGAGCGGTCCATGCGTATTTCATGTTGCTGCCCTCTTACGTCTGGAGGACGGCGACCAGTCGCTCCCCGTTGTGCTGGAGCCAACGGGCCTTGCGACAAATCATCTGGAGAAAGCGGAAACCCTCGATCCGACCGAAAGAACCCGTGGCCGCAATGGGCATGACCGCCTCGGCAATGAGCGCCTCGATCATCAGCCAGTGCAGCACACGAAGCTGCTCCGGTTGCAGCGCTATTTCCTGTTCGTAGCCTTGCAGGAAACTGCGCAACCGGTCTTCGGCCAGCTCGGCCGGCCAGGCACGAGGGTCCGTAGGGCCGCCGATAATGGAGAATTGTAGCGCCCCGTTGGCCACATCAGTGGCCGATGGAAGCAGCCTGAGAGAATCATAATCGATGACCGCCGCGACCTTGTCGGGGGTAAACAGCATATTGCCCGGATGCCAGTCGGCGTGAACGATCTGCGAGGCCCACTGCTCATAACCGGCCTCGTTGACCCGTTCCGCACTGATCTCGTACAACTCGTAAAGGGCCGAGACGGTGCCCAGCAACTCGGATTCGCGACCGGCGACGCTGTCATTGTTGCCGATGGCGGCCGGCACGCCTTGAAGATTGCTCCGTACGTACGGCGAGTCGTGATACCCGCGACGCGGCGGTTCCCAGCCGCTGGTGAAATCGCGCAGGAGAACATGAAAAAAGCCCAATGTGCGCCCGGCATCGCAGGTTGCTTCGGGCGAGCGATCGTACGCCACGCCGGGCACAAACTGGAACATCTCGTAAATGTGTCCGTTCAGGACCAGCAGCGTTTCCTCGCCACCGCGCAGGGGCATGAGAAACGGGAGGGGAAAATAACGTTCGGCCAGGTATTGCTGCACACGGTGGGAATAACCTACTCGCACCACCTGCTCGCATCCGCCTACCCGCCGTTTAAGCAGGAACCGACCGCGATCTGATTTGATGATGACCTTGGGCGAACGGCGCGAGCCCTTGAGCTGCGGTTCGATGCTGTGAATTGCGCCCAGATCGTACCGCGCGAGCACCAGGGAGAGCTCGTCAGGCTGAAATTCGGCTCGCTTACGGTGGCTACGCATAAGTATTCGGATGCTGATCTTAGCGTGCAATCCCGCGACGTCAAATCCAGCGGTTATGCACGATTCACCTCATCAATGAGGCGCCGAAGAAGGCCCACGTTCCGCCGGTTGAACTCCAGAACAAGCCGCGGGAATTCAGGGTATTCACCGCGTTCTCCCTCGATCGGACCGGGGAACTGCTCAATCCTGCCCCCCGTGAGGATGGACGAGAATTCGTCATTGAGTTTGACCAGCGTTTCATCCGGCACGGGCGTTAGCAGGCGCAGAACCAGCTTGCCCTCGACATAACGGGAAGAGTGATATCGGCGATAGAACTGGAGGATCTCCCCCACTGCCGTCTCAACGTCATCCGTGACCCGGAAGAGGTACATATCCTCCGGGCTGATCATACCGGTGCGCAGCAGCTCGGCGTTTACGTACGTGCGCCAATGCTGCCAGTAGGTCCCGCCTGGCGCGTCGATCAGCACGATGGGGACGATATCGGTCTTGCCGGTCTGGACCAGGGTCAGAGCCTCGAAGCCTTCATCCTGCGTGCCAAAGCCGCCGGGAAAGAGGGCCACGGCAGAGGCTTCCTTGATGAACAACAGCTTGCGGGTGAAGAAGTATTTGAAATTGATGAGCTTTGGATCGTCGGCGATGATCGTATTCGTCCGCTGCTCAAAGGGCAGACGAATGGCCACGCCGAAGCTGGCCTCCCGCCCGGCGCCGTCGTGACCGGCCCGCATGATGCCATCGCCCGCGCCGGTAATCACCATCCAGTTGACCTCGCGCATCCGACGGGCGAACGCATCAGCCTGAATATAGTCCGGGTGCCCCACCGGGGTTCGGCTGGAGCCGAAGATGCTCACCTTGCGCACATGCCGGTACGCCCCGAAGACCTTGAAAGCGTAGCGCAGCTCCTTGAACGCCTTGCTTATGAGCTTGAGCTCACCCCGGCCGGTGCCATCCCTGCCCAGCCGTGAGATGGTGACCATCATTTCAGCCAGCAGGTCCTTGTCCGGACTGTCCGTATAGCGATCCAGGAACTCGTTGATGTCCCGCTCGCGCGCCGGGTCCCGCGAGATAATGGCTCTGGTATCCAAATCAGCCATGAAGGGGCCCTCCACAAACCCTGCAAGTATATGTTCTTTAATGCAAATTGGCCATCGGATCGCGCTTGTCCAGATGGCCCAGCAGCGCTTCGGTTTCCCGGAAATACGCATTCCGCCAGTCCGGTCCCAGGCGGTCGGCCAGCGGATCGGCCGATGCGGCCACAAAGGCCTTTTCATGCCGTGCGTCGTTCCAGGAATTCAATTGCGAGACTGCCAACGCCACGACCGCGGCCGCCATCCACGCCCACGCGGCCACCGCCAGGCAACCCGCAGCCGTCGGCCCAGGGGCTATCTTGAGCCGCCGGCGGCGGATCAGTCCCCAGGTCATCCATATTAGCATGAGGGCCAGCGATTCTACCCCCACCACCACTCCCAACCGTCGGAAAAGCTGTACTCCCGGCGAGGGCCGCCATGCCTCGGGCAAGGTCGGAAATATCGCCGCACCCACCAGCACCACCAACGCCGCTCCCGCCATGAACCACACCGTTCGCCGGGAGAGCCGGGCAGCGGCCGCTCCGGCCGGCAGTTCCACGCACAGCCAGGCCGCCACCCCGACCAGCACCGGCGTAAGCAATACCGGCATCACAAGACCCCGCACTGAAGGCAGGGAAAACAACCAGGCCAGCGACAAGTTGCCGCCCAGAAAAATCACTATCGCCAGCAGCAGCGGCGCGATCACGATACCGACGGCCACCAGCCGGCCCCAGCCACCCCACAGCCACCGAACCACGATCCCGCTATACCAGGCGACTCGGGCAAACGGCAGAAGCACCATGCAAATGACAGCCAACGCCAACCACGCGCCCGCGCCATAGCCTGCCGCCAGCATGGAACGCAAGACCCGATCATGTGCTTCGCGTGCCGGGGGGACATCGCCCGTGTGCGGCAGAAGATTCGTGATCTCATCGACCCCGTACGTCTGCCAGGCCGCGCGGAGCGCCTCCAAACGGGCTGCGGCGGCCAGGTTTTGCTCAACCACCTCCGGCGGGAGGCCCGCGGCCCCGGCTCCATCGGTGATCGCGCGCAGAGCGGCCGGAATGTACTCCGCGGCCAGGAGCACCACCTCCGGCCAGGGCGAATCATCCACCAGATTCATCATCAGCCGGATCACCGCCGCATTCGCCCGCACGGCATCAGCGGATCTTCCCGCCTCCCGCCAAGCCTTCGCCCGGGCCAGCATCCCATCGGCCAGCTCGCGCAGCACGGGCCGGTATACCAGGCCATAACTCCGCACCACCCCGTCAGCCTCATAGGCCGCCAGCCGGTCGGGGACACGCACGGCCAGGTGGGCTTCCATGGCCAGCGCTCTCCACTGGCCGACGTATAACCTTGCCGGCCGCCCGGTGGCCAGGTTGCGTATCCGCGCCGCCAACTGTGCATCCAATTGCGCATCCGCCATGGAGCGATCTTCAGGTGAACCCGATGCGGTCCGCTCCAGATCAGGCATGAGCCGCAGGTAAGCGTACAGACCGTTGTCCGGGTCCAACTCCTCAAGATGCGCGAACTCACTTTCGCCCTGCGCCGTGGCTCGAAGGGCCATGTCAACGGCTACCAGCCGGGGCTCTCGCCTGAGGGCATTCTGCAAGGCCCGGTGGGCCTGGCGCGCGGTCCCATTATCACGGCCCCGCACCACGAGTTTCACCTGGGCAATCAATTGCTGGATGGAAGGAATGGCCGGCACGGCCATCAGCAGTGCGACCGCCATGCAGAGCAGCGCATATCGAGGCCGTACGGTTCCAGGGGCCGGCGGTGAAGGCGTTGCACGAATCCGCCGGACGTGCCGACGGTCAGGGCGAATGGGCTCTCTACGGAACGTGGCGATGGGGCAGCCCTCAGCTTCGAATTTGCGCAATCAGTTCGACTTCGACGGCAGCGTTCAACGGTAGCTCATTCACGCCGACCGCCGTGCGCACGTGCCGACCGGCGTCCCCAAATACCCCCACGAGCAATTCACTGGCCGCATTGGCCACTTTGGCCTGGTCGGTAAAGCCGGGCCTGCTGTTCACAAACACGCCCACGCGAACAATCCGCACGACCCGATCGAGCCCCCCCGTGACGGCAGCCACCTGGGCCAAGGCATTGAGCGCGGCCACCCGCGCGCCTTCGAGGGCCTGGTCCATGGACGCCGCGTCGCTGACTTTGCCCACGGCAACAAGCCGGCCCTCGCGCATCGGCAGTTGCCCGCTGGTGAACACCAGTTCACCTACCTTCAAGGCCGGCAGATACGCCCCCACCGGCGGCGGGGCAGGTGGCAGCGTTAACCCAAGATTCGCCAGATTCTCTTCAGGTGTCACCAGGAACCTCCCGTTTTCTCCTTACTTCCGTACCGGCCGTTTTCCCCACATCCGTAGCGGCCGGGCTCTGTACCGGCCGTTTTTCCCTACATCCGTACCGGCCGTTTGAGCTGAGGTGATCGGGCTCCGCACGGCTCGTTCTCAACAAACGGCGCTGGCCGTTTCCGGCCCGAACGCCACCCCTCACTCGTCACTCCCCACTTCCCCATCCGGCTGTCGCTCCAACCCTTTCCCCAAATCCACATCCCCCACTTCGATCGCGCTGATCTTCCGGCTGAACTCGTCGGCCTCCTCCTCGTCCTCCTCCTCCGCGAACACCGGCTCCGGCTCATCTTCGCCGACGGGCTCTTCCAGCGGTTCAACGGCCGGAGCCTCATTGGCCTCCTTGAACGCCGCACGATCGGCGCTGGCCATGACCGTCGTGATGGGCGTGGCATCGATCAGGTGTACGTTGATGGACCCGAACTGCTCCGTCTGCTCGACGCGCACGCGGTCCTGTCGGATCAATTCCAGGAGGGCCAGGAACAGGCCGATCATCTCGCTCCGCGAGCGACCTTCGAAGATCCGCTCGAAATGCATGGAGCGGCCTTCACGTTCCAGCCGGTCCAGAATGTCGGCGGCGTGCAGCGTGATCGGCGTGTCGTCGTAGAGAACCTCGTGCTGAGCCCGCCCCTTGCCGATCGCCGCCAACAGCTTGTTGAAGACGGCCATCAGATCCCAGATCTGGAGATCTTCGAGATCCACCTGGTTCTCTTCGTCGGCCAGGTCCGGGGGCTTCCGCCCAAACCGCTGCGAGCGGATCGCAGCCATCCGGTTGAGCCCCTCGGCCGCATCCCGGAACGAGCGATAGGCAAGCAACTGCCGAACCAGGTCCGCCCGCGGGTCAAGCCAATCGTCGGCCTCCTGACTCTCCGGCGGTGGCTTGGGCAAGAGCAGCCGGGACTTGATCTCCATCAAGGTGGCGGCCATGACCAGGAACTCCCCGGCCGTATCCGGGTCCAGCTCCTCCAGCAACCGCACGTATTCGAGATACTGCTCCAGCACCCGCGAGATCGGGATATCGTAAACGTCAATTTCGTCCCGCCGGATCAGGTAGAGCAGCAGATCCAGTGGGCCGCTGTAGCTTTCAAGTTGGACCTTGTAATCCTGCATCGGCGGTATTGTATCCGGAAGGAATCCGGCGTGCGAGAATCGACGCAAAGGCCTGAGAATTCAGATCTTGAACGCCATTTCCGGCGAATTTGAGCCCGGATTGAAATGACTGGCAATTAATGCCAACCGTTCCGCCGGCAGGCAAGAATCGGTGGAGCCATGCATACGGTTCAGTTTTACCCGGCCCGGCCGCTGCGACCTTGCGCTACAGTGCCTGATCATGACCATTCACGGCCCAAGGTGCTCAACACAGCGACGTACAGGCGTGTAACGGTCGTGCGGGGGCCGGTTGTGCGGGATCTCACATCGGCTCCCCGGTTCGAGAGGCACCGATCTGGAGCACGTCCAGCCGTCGCTCCATCAACAGCTCATCATTGCCGTACACCTGCAACCGGTACTCGCCGGCGGCGGGGAAGGTCAGGTTGCCGATGGTGAAGTTCAGCTCCGCTACCGTGCGCGGATCCGTGAAGTCGATCACGCCTTCGCCGTTGAAGAGTTGCGTCTGATGTTCGTCCGCCGAAACCAGGCTCAGACGAATGCGCGTCCGACCATGCCCATCGGTCAGCGCGATATGCACCGAAAGCTGAGGATGCCGTACGGGAAACTGCCTCGCCCGAATGGTCGAGAAGGTGCCCAACAGCGTGCATTTGCGCGTAGCCGGGTCCTGATGAATCGCGTCACACACCACCATGGCCAGCACCACGGGCGCTGGGGGGCCTGTCCTGGTGTCGGGCATCTTGTCATCCTCCGTCCGCGGGGGCGTCCAGGTTCAGAAATTCCTTCATGTGCTGATCGTACATCTCCGCATGGCGCGGGATCGCGAAGTTCAGGCGCAGCTCATTGATCACCTTGGTGCCCATGCGGATCCACTCGTCCCAGCAGGACTGGCAGGTATTGGCCCAGACCTGCTCCCCCAGCGGTCCCTTGAACGGCCGTTTGGCCATTTTCGGTCTGGCCTGACCGCAACGCCGGCACATGACGTTGTCCGCCCCTGCCGGCGCCTCCACCGCGGCAGCGCCCTGTGTCGCCTCGAACGCCGGGGGCTCCTCGCCCAGTTCGCGCATCAGAGCCGCCATGTCATTGCGCGGCATCAGGTCGCCCCGCTCGTGGGCCACCTCCAGTCCCTTTCGCAGTGCGGCCAGCGCCGCGGCCTTGTCGCCCGCCTCTTTCCGGGCCACGGCCAGCAGGTGGTACGCGCGCGAGTTCCGCGGATTGATCTCAATGACCCGCTCAAAGGAGGTGACCGCCTCCTGATGCCGTCCGGCATCCAACAGCGCCCGCCCCAGGCTGAAATGACCCAGCTCATTCTGCGGATCGGCCTCCGCCATCCTCCTGAACTGCTCGATACGGTCATCGCTCATCGCTGTGCTCCTCCCGACGCATACTGATGGCCCAAGAGGAATATAGTACCAAGGGCGAACGTCTTCAAGACCGCCTGCGATGCAAGGTGAGCGGCCCAACACCCCACCACCCTGCCCCGACGCTCAATCCCGGCCGGAGAGCCGGCATACAGGCCAGGCGTCAAGGGGAGCGCGAAACCTCGAAAATGCGCGGGCATGGACGCGACTAAACACAGGCCACAAAGGGCCTTCCACCGGCTTCTGTGATTTGCCTTTCTCCTGTGCTGCGAAGTGAGGATCTACAGGTTGGCCTGGATCCAGTCGAGCACTTCCTGTTCGTGGCCGGTGGTTTTGACCTTCTCGAAGATGTGGGCGATTTTGCCGGTCTTGTCAATCACGAAGGTGGTGCGAGCCACGCCGAAGTACTTCCGACCGTACATGGACTTCTCCTGCCAGACGCCGTAGGCCTGGCAGATGGACTTGTCCTCATCGGCGACCAGCGTGAACGGCAGGTTGAACTTGCCCGCAAAGTTGTCGTGTGACTTGACCGAGTCTGGTGAGACGCCCAGGACTTCGATACCCGCCTTGCGGAATTGGGCCCAGGCATCGCGAAAGCCGCAGGCCTCCTTGGTGCAGCCGGAGGTGTTGTCCTTGGGGTAGAAGTACAGAACCACGACCTGGCCCTTCAAGTCGGAGAGCTTGACGGTTTTACCGCCGGAAGTGGGTGCCCTGAAATTTGGGGCCATGGTTCCGACCGGCGGGTACGCGGGCTTCTTGCCGTTTGCTTCAGCCATTGCTCACCAGCCTTTCTCGTGTCGATCACGGCATAAGGGGAACTGCCTCGGATTGCAGGATGCCCAGAGCTGCATTAGAACGATTCTATGAGCACATGGCAATCACCCAGGGCCGCTTCCCCTTGGAGACCACCGGGCCGGCACGGAATCCGGCCGCTACGACCTTGCGCCGTGGCGATGGGAGGCTTGGCAATTCTTCTGACCTTAGTGCCGGCTTGGGTCGGCTGCGGAAAAGAGGACCCCAAGCCACCGCCGGCCGGGGAGAATGAACCTTCCATGGTGGTCGTCCGGTCCGAGGAGCCGGCCCCGGCAGAGGCCACGGCGGTTGAACCCCCGTCGCCCGCCGCCTCGTCGCCCGCTCCGGCGACGGTCAGTACCTCGCAGGTTTCGCCGCCCCCCCCACCGGCCAGCCCTGCCACTCGGGCGAGCGTACCGGCGTTCACGCCGTTGGCGGACGCCGTCCAGGGCGAATGGGCGCTCTACGAAGCCCTGGAGCGGCGCTCGCTACGCTATGAGGTAGTCCGCGTCGGCGGGGTCGCGGTCACGGTGCGGCTGAGGATCTTCCAGAATGGCAAACCGCTGGGACTGCCCATCTTGCGCGAAGAGCTGCGCGATCATGACCCCATGGCCCTTCAGGCCGGCACGGATGCTACGGACCGGCGGGTGACGCCGGCCAGGATTACGGCCGCGGGGCGCGATTGGAACGCCCTGCTGTATGAGGACCGGTGGGAGGATGAGGAAGTCCAATACGTCCGACGAACCTGGGCGAGTGCAGATGCGCCGGTATTCGGCCTCATCCGCATGGAGCTGCGCGGGGACGGAGAGCTTGAGGCCCGGCTGGAATTGAAGGGCTTCGGTAAACCGGACGGGAAGATGGAGAGACGGAGCGATGGAGAGAAGGAGAGATAACACGGATCCCCAATGAATCTTGTGCGTTGGGTGCCCACCTCTTCAGAGGGTGAGCTACTCCCAACGCACGAAGATTCAAGCGATCAGCAGCGCGGCGACCAACAACCAGGCACGAACCGGCCCAAGGTTGCAACGGAAACCGGCCGCGGGGAATTCGGCAGTTTCCCCACCGTGAATGTCATCGCCGAACGCCGCACAGCCCTCGAGGCCCGGACACAAGGCACCTGATGGGCCTCACTTGTTCTTGAAATCCCGAGCCTCCGCCGGCAGCTCGAACAGCTCGCCCGCAATTGACCCGGCGAAATCCACCTGCACATGGGTGACGACCGGCCCCCAGATGCGCCGCTTCCCCTCAATCAGTGATGCCCCGCTTTTCTGAACCGCCTTCGGATACCACCGGCCATCGGGCGTTCGGCCGAACTCGATGATTTCTCTCACCCTGTCGGACTCGCCGTAGCGTTCCCCGTCTTTGGGCCGGTCCGTTGTCAATGGTTCGTTGGGCTTCCAGTCCGGCTTGCCCAGCCAGGGGAAACCGTTGCGCCAGTGGTCCTCGTGGTATACGCACAGGTAATCCTTCGCGGGATCGATCCAAAAAATCGCCAGCCGGCCGGGATACTGCGGTTCGCTGGGCAGTTGCGTGTACTCGATGCCGATCATCCCCGGCCGGTCGGGATCATCGGGCAACCTGCGGTACGTCGTCTTTTCGTCTGCAAGTATGTGCTGCAGAGGCATCGGCCACTTCGGCCAGCCAAGCCCCGCCAGCATGTAATCGCTTAACGTCGGGTCGTCGCTTGACTGCACGTGGCCGATCTTGCCATCATCCCAGAGAATGCGCGTATCCCGTCCATTGACCCGATACATCGATACGCCGTAGGAAGCCGGCGAAAGCCGTTTCCACAGGTCTTCGAATTCCTGCGGCATTCCGATCTCAGGCAGCCATACGCTGTCCGCGGGCAATCGAGTACAGCCAGGCCGCAAACCGCTCCGGCTCGCGCAGCTCCCCCAGACGGACGCAAGCCCGCAGGAAAACCTCCTGCGTCAGGTCCTGGGCGTCGCTGATACTGCGCGTCCGGTCGTAGCAGATCGCCCGTACCCACCGCGCATAGCGGTCGTACAGGCGGGCATAGGCGGCACGATCACCGCCAAGCACGGACCGGACAAGCTGCGCGTCGCCAGATTCCATCAACTCAACCTTCCAACATGGATGGCCATCCAGAGGGAATAGTGACAGAAACCGTGGATTTGTCTACCGGAATCCAAGAAATGCGCAAAGCGGCCTGACAATTCGCGGGAAGGGGTTCCCACGAAGGGAGGTGCGAGAAAAGACTCTCGCATGGGGATATCCTGGAGTTCAACATGCTCACCCGCCCGAGTATGGGCGTGTGACCATGCCACCCGGCCAGTAGGTAAATATGGCGTCCGGCCGGGAGTTCTGCAGTCTCATCCGAGCCGCAGGCACAAGAAATCGTGAACCCACCTTCGGAGAAGGTGGGCCACCCGTCACTGCGGGCGGCTCTCACCCGGCGCGAAGATGCGTAGATAGAGAGATGACAAGAAGGAGAGCGGACCGAGCCCTCCTCTCGCCGTCGCTCCCACTCTCCAACTCTCTATCTCTCCATCTGATCCCCGCGGAAGACCCGCCCTACTTGCGCGGGCGCTGGCTTTGGATCTTCCTGGCCTCCTCGGCCTGCTTCTGCAGCTCTTCCCACTTGCGCTGCAGCCAGGAGGGTTTCTTCGGCGGCGCAGGCGGGCCGGAGCGTTTGCCGGGGCCGCCGCCGGGGCCGGCACCGGGCGGCGGTTCCTTGGCCGCCTTGGCATCCAGTTCGGCGAGGTGTTTGCGAATGCGCCACTGTTCGAGGATACCGAACAGGTTGCTGGCCATGATATAGAGGTTCAGGCCGCTGGGCGCGTTGTAGAGCATGAGCACGAAGAAGACGCTCATGTACATCATCATCTTGCGCTGCTGCTCCATCTGCTGCGCGGCCGGGCCGGTGGGCGGCCCATCGCCGGGAGACGTACCGCGCGGCATAAACTTCATCTGGAGCAACTGTGAAATGCCCAGCAGGATGGGCAGCAGGTTGAACGCGCCGATGGGGCCGGTCAGAAAAGTCGAGATAATGGGGATATTGATGTCCCGGCCAAAGGAGATCAGGGCGTCCGGGCCGGCCAGATCCCTGATCCACCAGCCGTCGAAGGGCGCGTGCCGCATCTCGATGGTCGAGGAGAGGGCCTGCCACAAGGCGCCCCAGATGGGGATCTGGAGCATCAGCGGCAGACAGCTCAACAGGTTGCCGGCCGGATTGATGCCCTCCTGCTTGTAGATCTCCATGATGGCCTGGTTCATGGCCATGCGGTCGCCGGCGTAGCGCTGCTTGGCCGCTTCAATCTTGGGCTGCAGCCGGGACATCTGTTTCTGCATCTTCATCATGTTGACCTGGCTGCGCTTGGTGATGGGATGCAGGATAGCCCGGACCACCAGCACCAGCATGATGATGGCGATGCCGTAGTTATGCGGCCAGATGGCATGGAACTGGTTCAGCAGCCACATCATGACGGCGGTCAGGCCGGCCGGGGCACAGGCGTAGAAACCCTCGCGAATGACGGCGTAATAGTCGCGGGCCTCGTACGCAGGCACCGTGGTGAAGGCCAGCTTGGACTTGGGCCCCACGTAACAGTCGAAGCTCATGCCCGCGGTGCCGCCGGGAGCGACCTCCAGGGGGGCGGTGACGAAGCGGTAAGTCATGTCGCTGGGGGTGTGCGGGATCGGATCGGTGGGCGACAGCGTGATCGCCTCAACGCTGCTGAAGAGCGTCGATCCATTCCCATCGGTCCGGCCAGCCGGAGCCATAATGCAGGCGAAGTATTTGTTGGCCTCGGCAACCCAGGCCAGGCGACTGGTTCCTTCATCCTTGCCCAGCGGCAGGGTTCCGTTGGCCTTGGCGATGTCCTTTCGCCAGTGTTTTCCGAAGGTCAGCTCTCCATCCTGGCGAAACGCGGAGACGATCATGCGGTCTTCGGAGCGCGGATCTTCCTGGGGCAGGCCGACCGAACCGCGCTGTGTAAGGATCAGCCGGGCCGGCGAGGGCGAGAGATTCTTGACCTGAACGGACAACTTCAGGTCATAGGTGGAGACGTTGCGCTTGTCCGCTTTCTGGGGGGACAACTCGTACGTTTTTTCGATCAGGGCCAGGGGGTGCCCCTGAGCATCGTTAATCTGCAGGGTCCAGATCTTCCGGGTCTCGGTGCTGGCCGGATCCAGGCTCCAGACGCGATCAGCCAGGGAAACATTCTGCCGGCGATCATCGAAGCGGATTTCAGGCGTGGCGAACGAGCCGGCGCCCATGACCGCCTTCGGCGTGGCCAGAATGTGGTACGGCTCGTCTTTCTTGACGGTCTCATAATGGCCGCGGATCCACGCGCCGGCCACCTGGGCGCCGACCGGATCAATTTTCAGCAGCATGGGGTAAGGGCTGTCGGCCTCGGCGCCGCCCAGCTCCACAAGTTCGCGACTGGCATCCTGCGCGGTGAATTGAAAACTGCCGCTCGGCTGAGTCACCACGCCGGCGGGCCCTGTCCCGGCCGTGGCCGGAGCCGTAGCCGAAGGGGCCGTCGTCGAGGGTTGAGTGGTGGCCTGATCGGATGACGGCGCGGTCGTCTGGGCGCCGGGGTGCGGCCCCGGGGGCGCGGCCGGCGGCGAGAATTTCGAAATAGCGAACAGGGCGATATAGAAAACGGCAATAGAGGCCAACAGGGCCACAAAGGTCTGACGAGGTTGCATGTTGCGATCTCTGGGAACAAATCGAGGGGCGCGGCGGCCCCTCGTGGCTTAAATCATCTCCACTACGTTTCAGGGTGAATCCCGATGGCCGCACGTGTGCCACGGCTCATGAGCCATGGTCCATGGAAGATCTACTGACTTCCGCCACTGCTCAAGAGCAATGGCACACACCAAGTGCCGTTGCGGAGCGTTACGCTTCACCGTCCGCCGGCCGTTCTCGGCACAAGTCTTACAAACCCTGCCGCACTGGAAGCGGCACTACCGGCCCTCCAGCAGACGCTGGCCGAGAAAATCGTCCAGCTCGGGCGTATTCAGGATCTTGTTGACGGCTTTGTCGATATCGTAATCCAGCCGAATGAATTCCACCTGCCCATTGTCCACAATTCCGTAGGCGGCGCGAGGATCGCGATCACGCGGCTGGCCCGCACTCCCCACGTTAATGATGACCTTGTCGTCCTCGGCTACCTCATGGAAGCCCGGTTCGGACAGCTCATCGGGCGACTCGAAATAGGGATCGTCCACAAACACGCCGGGGACGTGGGTGTGCCCCACAAAGCAGGCCTTCTGCTGAAGCCGCTCGAAGTTGGCCAGCAGCTTGTGAGGGTTGGAGTAGACGTCGTCGGCGAAGAGGTATTCGTTGACCGGCCTTCGCGGCGAGCCGTGAACGAAGAGCATGTCCTCGTAGACCACCCGGACGGGCAGGCGGGACAGGAACTCCCAGCGGCGATCGCGCTTGGCCTTGTTGGGCTCGTCTTCGAGCACCTGCCGGGTCCAATAGCAGGCCCGTTCAGCGCTGACGTTAAAATTGTAGGGCTCGTAAAAGACGGCATAGTCGTGATTGCCGCAGAGGCAGAACTCGGTCCGCTCAATGATGAGGTCAATGCATTCCCTGGGATTGGCCCCATAGCCGACCACGTCGCCAAGACAGACGATCTTCTTGACGCCGCGGGCGTCGATGTCCGCAAGGATCGCTTCAAGGGCTTCCAGATTCGAATGAATATCACTAATGATCGCGAACATCCGCCCCTTATCTCACTATGGTTGAAGCCGGCGTCGTAACGGAAGACCGCCCCCGGGGCGATCTTAGAGCGAGATTGTAGCCCGTCCACACGCCAACGGTCCAATCCAGCGATATGCTAAGGCAAAGGCAAGGCGGGGGCAAATGGAAGAGGGAATCTACCTACTGCAACAGCCACCCCATAAAGCCTCTGGCAACCTGTCGGGGAGGGGAGCGAAGGGGAAAAGTCGTCATAGGAGCCTGTCGGGATGACCAGGCCCTGGATAAGATGGGCCTTTGCGGCTGGTCGGGAGATAGCATGAAACTCGGAATTCTATCTGACAGTCATGGCCAGGTGACGCCTATCCGTCAGGCCCTTCATGTTCTGGAGCGGGCCGGGGCAGAGGCGATCGTCCACTGCGGAGACGTGGGCGGGCTGGAGGTTCTGGAAGAGCTGGCCGGCTGGCGGGCCTGGTTCGTATGGGGCAATACGGATGAGCCTCGTCCCCCCTGGCGGGCGCAGGTTCAGACTCTGGGCCTGCCTTGGCCGGAGGGTCCTCTTGAATTGTCACTTGACGGCAAGCGAGTGGGCGTCTTCCACGGTCACGAGCGGGGCTTTCATCAGGCCATTCGCGAGGCGAGGTACGACTACCTGCTCCACGGCCACACCCACCAGCACGACGACTACTACGAAGGCCGGATGCGGGTGATCAATCCAGGGGCACTACATCGCGCTTCGGTTCGGACCGTGGCCCTGCTGGACCTGCAAACGGACGAGCTCAGGTTTCTCGAGTTGGACAAAAGCTGAGGCAGACGGCGACGCGCATGATCGTCGCTTGAGGGGGGCGTTTTCTTATTCTTAACCCACTGCTCGGTTGGGGGCTGACCGGGGGAAGTAAACCGGCCGGAGCGTCATTCCCAGGAGTAAACTCGAAATGCGGTGTAAAGCGGTTTTTGTTGCGGCGATTGGCGTCCTGGCACTATCCACGTGCGCGCTGGGGCAATGGACGGAAGTCGCGGCGGGGATCGGTTACCGGCAGATGGATCTGCCGGGCCCGCTGAAGGTGTTCGTGGTCCGGGGAGACCGGAGCCAGGACACGTGGATCATAGACACGATGACCAGCCGGGGCACCATCCGGGGCGGCCGGGAGACGGTGCCGGACATGGTCCAACGCTATGACGACAGTATCACCTGGGACGGCCGACGTTATGAAATCAAGGCGGCCATCAATGGTGAATACTTCAACCCACGAACCGGTTACTCGTTCAGCGGCCAGGTGATGGCCGGGTGGTACGCCAAGCGTTTCACCGACGACGGCGGGATGAGTGGTTTTTTCTGGACGACGGACCGGCGTTGTGCGATTGGCGGCGATGTGCGCAACGGGCCGAAGTTCCAGCGGGTCATCTTCGCCAACGGCGCACACATGAACATCAACGCGTTCAACGACCAGCGCGGCAAAGACGAACTGGCCTTGTACACGTCGCACTGGGACGCCACCACGGGCACTTCCGATGATGGCGTGGAAGTGCTCGTGCGGATGGATGAGCCCATCGCGGTGAATCCCCCGCTGCCGGGGAATCGCGGCGTCATTCTGAAGGTTGTCCAGGGCAAGGGCGCGATGCCCATTCCGTTTGATTGCGTGGTCCTGTCGGCTACCGGAACGGCCGTCCCCCGGCTGCTGGAACACGCCAGGACCGGCTCAGAAGTACACTTCGATATGCGATTACAGGACGTCGGCGTGGAGGGGATCGGACTCAAGCCCGCGGAGTGGCGGGATGTCTGGAGCAGCCTGGCCAGCGTGCAGAACCTGCTCATCGACGGCACCGTGTCCAGGCATTGGGAAGCCAAGGCGGCCCGGCTGGCGGCCGAAGGCAAGCCACACGGCTCAGTGGTCAAGGCCCCACGGACGGCCATCGCGTTCAATGAGAAGTCCGTCTTCTTTGTCGTGATTGACGGACGCTCCAAGGAAAGTGTGGGCATGACCTTCACCGAGACGGCGGAGTTCTGCAAGAACGAGCTGCAGGCGGATTACGCGGTGATGCAGGACGGCGGCGGGTCGTCGACGCTGTGGCTGGAGGGAAAGGTACGAAATGTGCCCTCGGACCTGAGCCGGGACAAGAAGCGGAATGTGCTCCGGCCGGTGGCCAACGGTTACCTGCTGGCGCGCGTGCATCCGGCCGAGTTCTCAAAGGTCTTCCGGGCGGGGTCGAACGTCGTGGCCAAAGCCGATATCGAATTGAAGCTCGGGCCGGGCGACCAGTACGGGCCGGCCGGCAAGATGACGACAGGCGCTTCAGGCCAGGTGATCCAGCATCGGCTGGCCGGCGTAAGAGCCAGGGGCACGCACTGGTGGCTGATCAAAGTCCAGGACGTTGAAGGGTGGGCGCCAGAGCGTTCGCTGGCCGTGAAATAACACTACGCGCAAGGCCGTGGCGGCCGGGCCGGGGACCCGGCGAAAGCTGGGTGCCGGCCGTTTTACGGGTAAAACGGCCGGTACGGAGCCCGGCTGCTACAAAAATGCGTGTCCAAAACGGCCGGTACGGAGCCCGGCCGCTACGGAAGATAACCCACTTTGCGCTGCAGGGAATAAAATCAGCCCCTTCCCGTGCGGGGAAGCGGGCTGATGCGGATCGAAGGAAAGAGCTTGAAGATTCGACGTCACCTTGACTGCGGACGAGCCGCGGCGGCTGGGCGGTTCTCGCCGTTGTAATACTGCTGGAAAATGCCGAAATCATCCTGGTCTACGTCGCCATCTCCGTCGAGATCCTTGTCTTCACAGACCGGGCTCGAGAGGCTCACCGCCGGTCCGGCCAAGCAGGCTTCGAGATGGACTAAATCGGACAGGTCCACGTCTCCATCGAAATCGAAGTCGGCCATCACTGCAGGCGCAGAGTATTTGCCGGCCAGGTACTGCTCAACCTGGACGCGCTCGGCCTCGCTGAGGGCGCGAGTAAACACCAGCACCTCGGCGATGTGTCCGGCGAAGTAGGTGTCGTCGTTGTAACCGCGCCCCAGGTTACCGATGTTACGATGACCGGCCAGCGTAGGCAACCGCTCGCCCTGGCTGAGCACCAGTTCGCCATCCACATAGAGCCGGTCAGTAGCGCCGTCTTTGATGGCGGCGGTCCGGGTAAACGCGCTGCCCGCGGAAACCGGGCGGGAGTAGGTCATCTGCGTGCCGGTACCGGTCGTGCCGAACCGCAGGTGCACTTCCGTCTGAAAGGGAGTGAGATAGACCGTGCCCCAGGGCGTAATTTCGTTCCAGAACAAAGCGGCGCGGGCGGCATGGTGAGGCAACCCAACGGCCTGGTCCTGGGTATTGGCCGCCACCAGAAACAGGCTCATGCCGGTCAGCCCGTTGATGGGCAGGTCGAAGGTCAGGTAATCGTTGAGGCCATCAAAGCTGACTGCCGGGCGACCATTGACCATATCGTTTAACAACAGGGGCCGGCTGGCCGGGTCGGATTGAACGGCGTTCCGGGCATGGCCCGACAGGTCCAGCCACTGGCTGACGGCGCCGCCGCTTTCGACCACGCCCCCATCGGCCCGCAACCACAATGCCAGACCTTCACCGGGGAAAGGCGGCCCGCTCAGGGTGATGGCCTCGACAGGCGCCGATGACGCCGACGGATTGTTGGAGGTGTCAACCGCAACCACCCTGTAGGTATACAGGGTTTGCGGCTGCAAGCCGGTATCGAGGAAAGTTGTGTCGCCCGTCGTTCCCGCCTCAGCGTCATCGCGCAGCACACGGTAATGGCTCACGGCCACGTTATCCATTGAGGGAATCCAGCTCAATTTGATCTGGTCGGACGCGATGACCACGGCGACCAGACCGGCCGGCACCGTCGGCGGTTCCAGATCTACGTCTGGAGTGGTCACACTGACGGCGGCCGAGGCCGGCGATTCATTACCGGCCTGGTCCACGGCGATGACCGTGTAGGTGTACTCGGTCAACGGCGTTAATTCGGTATCTGAAAAGGTGGCATGGGGGGTTGTGCCGGCTTCGTGTCCGTCTCGAAGCACGCGGTAATAACTCACGGCCACGTTGTCCGTGGCGGCGGTCCACGAAAGATCGATCTGAGTGGGAGACACCGCGATGGCCTGCAGGTTGCTCGGCGCCGTGGGGGCCTGCTCATCCACGAAATACTTGTCCGCCAGGTACCGCTCGACCTGCTCGCGCTCGGCCTCGCTGAGAGCGCGAGTAAACACCAGCACCTCGGCGATGTGTCCGGCGAAGTAGGAGTCATCGTCGTGACCGCGTCCCAGGTTACCGGTGTCACGATGGCCGGCCAGGGTGAGCAACCGCCCCCCCTGGCTGAGTACCAGGTGGCCATCCACGTAGAGCCGGTCGATGCTACCGTCCTTGATGGCAGCGGTCCGGGTGAAAGCGCTGCCCACGGAAACCGGACGGGAGTAGGTCATGTGCGTACCGGTGCCGGTCGTGCCGAACCGCAGGTGCACTTTCGTCTGAAAGGGAGCAAGATAGACCGTGCCCCAGGGCTCGGTTTCGTTCCAGAACAAGGCGGCGCGGGCGGCATGATGAGGCAACCCGACGGCCTGGTCCTGGGTATTGGCCGCCACCAGAAACAAGCTCATGCCGGTCAGCCCGTTGATGGGCAGGTCAAAGGCCAGGTAATCGTTGAGGCCATCGAAGCTGACCACCGGGTAACCATTGAGGGCCCCCGCGGTCACGGTGGGTTGAGCGAAGGATGCGGATTGCGTGGCGCGACGATTATTCCCGGACTGATCGGACCACCTGGCCACCGTCGAGCCATTTAAAACCACGCCGGCATCGGCCCGGAGCCATAAAGCCAGATCCTGCGTGGGCAGAGGACTGAAGCGGAACGTGTATTGCGAATTGGCCGCGATGGGATTGGCGTTTGCGGACCGATCGGTGATGTTGTTGATGGTCAGGGTATAGCCCACCTGTTCCAAGAGTGGGCTGGTGGTCAGGGTGACGCTCATGAAATCATCGTCCAGGACCGCCGCGGTCACCTCAACGCCCTGGTCGATGACGTAATTGGCGATCGATTCAGCGGTAGCCTGGGTCACGGGTTCGCTGAAGCGGACTTTGACTTGCGTGGGATCGGCCGCGGCACTGGCCGCGACGAGGACCGGCGGCGACACATCCGGCTCGATCACGAAACTGGCCTGACTCGAACCAACGATCACTCCATCTTTGACTGTCACTGCCCGGACCAGGGTGCTCTGGTTGATGGTGAACGGGGTTTGGAATTGCGGCGATGCGGCCGTCGGGGGCGTGCCGTCGGTAGTGTAATGGATGGCATGGCCCTCGGCGGCGAACAGTCCTACGGCCACCTGGCCGGTGTAAGTGCCGCCCCGCGGCACGATCGTGGGAGCCCAACCCTCGTTGATCCATATGTCCATGCGGGGCGCGTTATGGCGAAATGAATTGCCGACAATATCCAGATCGCCATCGTCATCAATGTCCGCCAGTTGCCCTTCAAGCAATCCCTGGCCGACGTAAACGACCTGTTGGACAAAGTTTCCGGTTCCATCACCGTACAGGATAAAGATTCGCGCGTGAGGGTCCTCGGGTCCGCTGTCGCCGGATTGCCCCAGTTCGGCGACGAGAATGTCCAAATGGCCGTCGAGATTCACATCGCCAAGCTGGAGGGTGTGGCCCTCCTCCAGGTGCGGCAGGATGGTGCGCGTCTGCCAGCTACCGTCCTGCCATTCGTACATATTCAAGGGCTTCGCCCGGAGTTCAAAGAGGCATACCACCTCAGGCCGCCCCCCGGGGATCAACTGCCCCGCCTTGATCTGGGTATATCCAGCCTCAGGATCGATGGGATGGAAAACGAAATTCGTTCCGCCGGTATGCTCAAACCAGCCGCCCCCGGCAACCAGGTCGATCTTGCCATCGAGGTTGATATCGGCGGCATCCATCCCTCGGTATTCCAACTTGTTTCCTGGCCAGGAGAAGATAGGGGTCGCAGGCCAGGGACTCGTGTTCTTCGGATCGGCCGGTATCTCGAACAGCAACAGTTGGAAACCAGACTGATTCCAGGAAACGTATTCGTCGCTTCCATCACCGTCGAAGTCTCCCCAGATGCTGTCATGGTAGAAGTTCCCCCCGGTGTTGCGCACGACTCTTCGCGTCCACGGCGTGGTCGGGGAATAGTTCGGATGAGGGTTTTCCCACCAGTAAATGTCGTTTCCAGCGGCGGCCTGGCCAAAGATCAGGTCGATGTCCCCATCGCCGTCAATATCTTTGAACTTCTCGCCGTGCGACAGGTCCAGGACCTGCGGTTCGATAATGTACTCCTGGAAGCTGGACCCGGAACGGCGGTACCAGACCACCGCCGGCCCACTCCAGAGGGTCACGAGATAATCGGTTTGTCCGTCGCCATCCAGATCCACAACCCGCAGGCCGGCCTGGCCGCTGTTGGCCGGCGGCACAGGCAGTTCTCCGGTATCAGAGCTGATACGTCGCCAGGTAACCGGTGGCCCCTGGGCCGCGCGGGCGGCCGTTCTTTCGCCGTCCGCCACAAGCACGGATAGCCCTATGACGATCCCCGTCCACCATCCCCTCCTCACACAGACCCTCATCGTTCACCTCCAGGCAATCACGTTTTCTTGGGATTGTCGCGATGCAGCGGGGTGGTAAGCATGTTCCCGCCCAGTTGAATGCAGGGGACTCTTGTATCCGCGGAACCGGCGCTTCTCCCGGTAGCGACGATATCCCGGGAGCGGGCGGTACTGTAGAAGGAGTAGGAGTAATAGCTTTCACGAGCAGAGACATTGCAGATCACGGCCCCGAGTATTCTGCCGCCGGCGGCGTTAATCCGCTGGCAAGCCTGGCGAATGATGCGCAGACTGGAATGACCGGCGAACGAGGACAGGATCACACCATCGACCACCTGCGCCCAAATGACCGCATCCGCGGCCCCCAGGACCGGTGGTGAATCCACGATCACGTGGTCGTAATGTTCGGCGGCCTCCTTGATAATCCGGGCCGCCCGGCGATAGGTGAGCAGGCCCTCCGCCGACTGGCCGTTACGACTTCCCAGAAGCACTTCAAGGCCGGATACCGGCGTGGGGGACACGGCATCATCGAACTGGCAATTGCCCAGCAACACATCGCGCAGCCGGTAAGTCCTTTCGAGGTTGAGCGTCTGACCGATGCGCGGGGCCTGAACGTCGCCGTCAATGACCAGAACCCGGCAGCCGCTCTCCGCGAGTTGAGCCGCAAGACTGACCGCCAGGCTGGTTTTGCCCTCGGCGGCCTGGCCGCTGGTGATCAGCAGGGAGTGAGGAATCCTGCCGTCGGACGATTGCCCGGCCAGGGTGGCACAGATGTTGCGATAGCTCTCACGAAAATCGTCCTTGGTAACCCGTCCGCGCCGCAGATCATTCAGCGACGGCACCGACCCCAGCAGGCGCAGATCAGTCTGCGAGTCCATGTCCTGCGCGTTGTAGAGGCGTCCCTGAAGGATATCGCGCCCGGCGGCGAGGCACAGGCTGAAGCATAATCCTCCCATGATGGCCACACAGGTGAACTTCAGGCGCCGATCTCGGATGCCATCGGGAAGAATCTCCGCATCGGTAAGGACCGAAATACGGGCCGGGCGATGCCCTTCCAGTTCCAGTTGATTCAAGCCCGCCTCAGTCCGCTTCAGCTCTTCATCGCACGAGGCGATTTTGTCCTGCAGGCGTTTGATTTCGAGCGAAACTCTACCAAGCTGCCTGCCTTCCTTCTCGGCGGCGGCGCGGCTTTCATCAAGGAAGGCGATCCGGCTCTCGACGGCCTTCAACGCTTCCCGGACGCGCTGCTTCTCACCTTCAAGGATGGCCCGGTGGCGCTCTTCAAGCCTGCGATCCGCCTCCCACCCGGCCCGGGCCCGCTCCTTCTCGAGCAGTGCGTTGAGGCGACGCATCTCCTCTTCATAGGCCGGGCTGATGCGGGGTTTGACGAGCCATTGAGCGATCTCAGCCATTTTCGCCCGTATTGAGCGGACGACCTCGTCATTTTCGATTTGCTGTTCCCGCCAATTCAGGTCTTCGGCCGGCATGGTGGTGGGAACCAGGCCTTTCTCCAACTGTTCCAACCGGGCCTGGAGCTGGATGCGCTCGGCCTCAGCCCGGCCTCTTTCGAGCAGAGCCTCGCTGCCGATGCGGATGGTGCTCTCCCGAAGCGCGTCGTAGATTGCCTCGCTGGAAGAGGCTTCCTCCTGGGCCAGGAGGTTGATGTCTTCGTTCAAACGCTCCTTCTGCTTCCTGAGCCCTTCCGCATGCTCCTTGAGCACCCGGATGCGGTTTTCCCGCTCGCGGGCCTCGTTGCCGCCGGCGAAGGCTTCGTAGGATTTGATCACCGCCCGGGCGATCCTGATCGCCGAATCGGGGTCTCGCTGGGTCACGTTGACTCGCAACAGGTTGCTCTTGGCCACCGGCCCGGCGGTCACGGCCAGGCGCAGCGCAGCCAGGGGGTCCGGACCGTCCAGCAGGGGAAGACCCTTAAGATTCGGATCCGCCAGGGCGGCGTTCAATACCGGGCTGCTGCAGATAAGCTGGACCTGGGTATTGAAGAAATTCTCGAACCCACTCCCCAGGTTGCCAATGTCCGGATAGAGAATGGGGGTCGGAAGAGGGTCGATCTTCACGTCCGTGGAGGCGGTATAGGTAGGCGCCTCCAGACGCCACACCAGGATGGAGCCGAGCGTAGCCGTGAAGATCCAGACCAGCAGCACCATCACCCAATGGCGGCGCGCCGAATTGAGCAGGCGCAGCAGCGGATTGCCCTTCCGATTCTCGACCGGTTCATAGACCGCTGGCGGAAGATACTCTGATTCTCGCTGAACCAAATCGGACATAGTGTCGCCTCGTATGAGAACAGGGGTCAGGGCTGCAAAGTAGTGGTCAACTGTGTGAGAAGGCTGCGAGCTTCCTGCCGGTCAGCCTCGGAGAGTTGCCGTTCCAGATCCCGGCTGCGCAGCAGCTTCTCAAGTTGCTTGCGGCTCTCCTGCGATTCCAGTTTCGCCAGAGTTCGCCCCAGGTGAAAACTGGCGGACGCCCTTGTGGACCGGGACAGCCCCTCCTGGGCCAGGCATTTCTGGAGCGCCTCGCGCGATTCCTCGTAACGTCCCAGCCGATATTGGAGAACTCCCCAGGTATCCAGGACATGGGGATTGTCCGGGGCGATGGACAGCGCCTTCCTGCCCCACTCCAACGCTGCGGCCGGATCGTTCATCCCCTCACACACGATCCATGTCCAGTTATTCAGAATCACCGGGTTGGCCGGGTCCATGGTCAGGGCCTGCTGGTACGCGGCCCGGGTCTGCTCCAGGTCGCCGGCCGCAAAGTATGCAGCGCCCAGTTCATGACGAAGGGTTGCATCTTCAGGGTGCTCCTCGGCCAGTTGCCGGAAGAGCTGAATGCTCTTTTGCTGTTCTGTGGTCCGACCGGAGCCCGCCAGGGCCCGGGCGATCAAGCGCAGGGCCTGCGCGTCTGACGGGCGGCGCCCCTGATAGTCGTTCGCCAGATCTGCCAAGGCCTCCCAGTGCCCCTGAGCCTGGTGCCAGAGAATTCGCGCCCGCACCACCGCCTCGCTCTCCGGCATCTGGCGCTGCGCCTGCTGGATGAGCGTTTCCGCGGCCTTGAAATCCCCGGCCTGAATATGCAGGTGCGCCAGGGCCAGGCGTACGGCGGTCAACGGGCCGGCATCAGGCTGCGACAGAGTCTTTTCGAGCACCTGGATGGCCCGCTTGGCGTTTCCCGAACTGGCCAGCGCATCGGCCAGGAGCACGGCGGCCTTTTCGTGGCCCGGTTGAATCTCCAGCGCCTGCCGGGCCGAAACGGCCGCCAGCTCAGGACTTCTCGTGATCAGGAGCTGACATCGCAGAAGCAGCAGTTCGACATCCCTGGGATTGGCGTCGAGTCCCTTCTCGACCCGCTCCCGGGCGCGATCAAGCTGGCCTCGGGAGACAGCGGCCTGGGCATAGCCTCGCCAGGCTTCCGGGGAGCCCGGGTGCATTTGAACGATGGTTTCAAACTCTTTCTCGGCTTCCTGCGGACGGGTTCGGGCCAGGTAGTCGGCGCGCATCAGCAGTAGCGTGAGATCTCCCGGCTGTTCGGCCAGCAGATCGTTTACCATGCGCAAGCCTTCCGCCGCCTCCGGCTTGGCAGGATCCGCCAGCAACATCCCGGCCAGATCCCGGCGCAGGGCATAAGACTGAGGCACTTTCGCGAGCCCTTCCCGCCAGCTTTCCAGGGCCCGGGCCACCTGCTGCTGCCGGGCATAAAGCCGCCCCAGGGCCAGAAAGCCATTTTCGGTCGCCCCTTCCATTGCCGCCATCGCACGCAGATCGCCGGCCGCCCGGTCCAAGTTGCCCCGGGCCTCATGGACCCAGGATCGCAATTGCAGCAGGTCAGGGTGCGACTGCCTGGCTATCGCCTCATCGCACAACCGCAAGGCGGCATCGTGTTCCTTCTTGTGAAGATGAAGCTGGACCCGGGCGCTGAGGACCTGCGGAGCATCGGGCGCAATCCGCATCGCCTCGCCCAGCAGCCGTTCGGCCTCATCAATCTGGTCAGACTGCAACTTCAACGCACAAAGCTGCAGCCGGGCGGCGAAGTCCTCGGGATTGGCCTTAATGCGTTTCTCCAGCAACTGGTCTGCACGGTCGGTTTGTCCCTGGGCCAGAGCCAGCGACAGATGGTACGTACCCAGGGAAGGCTCGTCTGCGGGTAACACCCTCAGCACACGCTCCATAACCTGCCAGCGTTGAGCCTCTTGCGCGAGGGCGAGCAGGCGATGGGCAACGACCATGTTCCTGTTGTTGACCGTCAGGAATCGCTCGTAAGCAGCCAGTGCTCTTTCGGTTTCACCCGCCTTCTCATAGAGCGCTCCCAGGGCAATCACCGGGGCATCCCAGTCGGAGGCTTCAGACATGCACTCGCTCAGCAGCGATTCAATGTCCTTTCGGTGGTCGGCCCAATCCTGGCCTTCAAGCCACACCACCGCCTGCCAGTACTGCGTATTCAGGCCTTTTTCGCCTTCGATTCGCCGGATCGCATCAACAACCTTCTGGCGGGACAGGCGCCCTTCCCCGGCCGGCGACAATTGAAGCAGCAAGAGGCAGGCGGCAAGACATTGGGGATCATCCTGGATGGTCTGGCCCAACACCTCACGGGCTTCCTCCGGCCGCTGGTGGCGGATCAGCAGTCGAGCCAGTTCCAGCCGGGCAGCCGATCGGGCGGAGCCGGAAGACTCGGCCACCGTTTCCTGCAAAATCCGGCGAGCGGTTGCCAGATCGCCAGCGGCGGCATGTAAACCGGCAAGTCGCGAGCGCAGGTCCGGCACGGCCGATCGATCAGCCGATTCGAGGGCGGATTGACATGCCGCGATGGCCTTTTCGAACCGGCCCGCATCGGCATACAACTCGATGCGGGCGACGGCGATGGCCTGTCGGCCTTCAGCAGAGGCGGGCGCCACGTTCAGAAGAGTCTCGGCCCGATTGAGATCGCCCTGCCAGCCGGCGAGGCGTGCCTGGAGGCTCCTCAAGGGGAGTGGCTGGTCAACCTGGCCGGCCAGCGTCTCCAGTTCGGCCTGGTGCTTTTGCAGGGTGGCCATGCCTTCGGGGCCCTGTCGGCGGGCCACCTGGCTTTCGAATTCCACGCGGGCCAAACGAGCCCGGTACGCCAAATCGGGGTCAGCAAGACGCAGTTCCAGATTGCGCACCACCTCCAGGGCCTCATCCCAGCGCTCCAACCGGCCACAGAGCCGGGCGAGTTCAAGCTGTACCGTGGCGGCGGCATTGACGCGTCCCGCCCTCCTTTCGAGCCGAACATACGTCCCCAGCGCCCTGACCGCCCTTCTCAAGTCCCCCATCTCAACCAAAGCACGCCCCAGGCGCAGATAGGCGCGGGCATATTCCGGTTCACGACGAACGACTTCCTGAAGCTTCACCACGCCGGCCGGAATCTTGCCCTCGGCGAGTTCAAGCACGCCCTCCAGGTAAAGCAGCAGCTCCGGCTCGACGTTGCCTCCCCTTAGATCCTCAATGGCCTTGCGGGCACGCTCAAACTGGCGGGCTGACACACAGATTTCCGCCACCACCGGGAGAACATCCATCCGCTGTTCCCCCAGCGGCGCGGCCAGGGCCCGATCGACAACGGCAAGGGCAGCCGCCGTATCGTTCGCTTCCAAGGCAAGCTGGCCTTGCTGAACGTAGATGGAGGTGACCGTTGGCGCAGCCTTCTCGGCCCGGCCCAGTACGGCCATCGCCCGGCCGGTCAGGCCCACCTGCGAGAACACCGTCGCAAGATTCACCAGGACGTCGAAGTCCTCCGCCGCCAGGTCGTCGGCCGCCTCCAGGTCCTGGATGATTCGCCGGCGGTGCTCGGGAACCGGGCTGTACGCGGCTCCAACCAGGCCAAGATAAAAACTGGCCCGAGCCAGGCGGGCTTCAGGCGATCGGGGGCTCTTTTCGACCAGATCGTCCAGGAGCTTTTCCGCCGCCTGCTGATCCTTCCGGTGCTCAACCAGCAGAGAGGCCAGTCGGGAGACAACAGCCGCGTCACCCGGATGAGCCTCTGCCGCGGAGGTCAGCACGGTCACGGCCTCATAGGGCCGTTTGCGGGCCACCAGCACCTCCGCCCGCGCCAGGAGAGCCGCGGGATCGCCGGGAGCCTGGGTTAACCACTCCTGGACCACCCGATCAGCATCATCCAGCTTCTGCTGGGCCAGGAGGGCCGAGAGCAGATGACCACGGGCTTCCGCGCGTGCGGCCGCATCGATTCCGGGCGTATTCAGCCAGGCACGGGCAACCCGCTCCACGTCGATTCGCGAGTCCAGGGCCGTGTAGGTTGCCAGCAGCCGCATGGCCGCGGTCTGATGGCCGGGCTGCTGGCGCAGCACCAGTTCCCAGGCATTCACAGCCTGTTGAACACTGCCCTGGGGCCTGGGGCGGCGACGCATCTGGGCGTCGGCATAGAGCAACAGGATTTCCGTATTGCGCTGATCGACGGCCAGATATCGCCCCAGTTCGACCGCGGCCCTGGTGTACTGACGGGCCTCATAGGCGGCCTTGCCGGTAGCCAGGGCCTTTTGCGCCGTGGCATGCCGACGGTACTTATGCAGCGACACTCCACCGCCAAGCAACAGCCCGCAGAGCAGGACAAGTATGAACACCTTGACAAGAACACGAGCAGATCGAGATGACCACATCGGCGGTATTCTCCTCTTCTTAAGACTCGACATTCACGCCGACAAGCGAACCGCGCGTGGACTCATCACGTCCCCATTCGTGGAACTGGGCGCGGGCGCAGAGCCGCCGGGCTCGGCTGCGCACCAGCAATGTAATCCCCGCATACAGCGGCAGGCACGGCCAGAGGCGTGGACGGCGGAGCAGCGAAGTCAGCAGGGCTTTGGGCGACTTGCGATCCGCCACCGGCGAGCCGGGAAACCGATCCCGTAACTGAAATTGGCCAACGCGAACCCGCGTTTTCACCCGTACCAGGCTTGCCAGGGTACGAGGCGCTTCCACGATCGAGCACGCACCGGGAACCGTGATGCGCTCGGCAGGCTCAAACCGGTAGCGCACAAAACCGTCGTCATTGATCACATCGGGAAAGGCTCCAAAGCGGGATCGGCCCTCCCGGGACAGGGCATAGGCGCCGGCCCCGACTTTTCCGCCGTGATTGTTGTAAGGCAGTTCGCGCCAGACGGCATAGTAGGCCCGAACCGGCCAGCTCGCCCGGGACAGATCGGTGCGCGGCTCAGGCCATGCAACCAACCCCTCGCCGCGCTCCAGGGCAGCGGCCATGCGCCGCACCGATTCGAGGTCCATGACCACATCGGCGTCGATGTAGAAGCGGGGAAATCCGCCGGCGACGGCATCACCCGCGTTCAGTGCGGCCACCTTGGAGCAGACCTCGATCTCAATAACCTTCACCGGCTCCCCGAAACCGCGGGCGATCCGGGCCGTGCGATCCGTGCAGCCGTTACACACGACAATCACCTCGATCTCGCCGGGGGCCGCGCCCTGGGTAAGAGCTTTCAGATTACGAGCGATAACGCTCTCCTCGTTATGAGCGGGAATGATGATGGAGACCATAGGCTCTGTTCACCTGAATCCTGTCAGCACCCAACGGCGGATTCCTCCGGGCGGGGCTGCTGCGCGTTGGGACGGACGCAGTGCTCTACAAGCAGGCGATGCACGGGCATGCCATGAACGAACGCCCGAATCCCCGCCAGCAGTCTCGAACAGGGCGAACTGCAGCCAACGACCTGCCCATACTCACGGTGCAGGCAGGAGCCGTTCCGCGAACGAGACCCGAGGCAGCCTGAAACCTGCGGCGGGACCTGGCCCAGAAGCCGGTCCAATTGGATGGTCAATTCCTTTTCGTCGATGGCCAGGTGAACGGCCCCGAGGTCCGCAAACCGGCGGGCCGTAGCCACTTGGTGGTCGTTGCGGGTCTCCCCCAGATCGCCCCGCCGGGGCATGACCAGGATCGGCTTGGCCATTTCCAGTGCGGTAATGATGGAGCCCATGCCGGCGTGAGCCACAATCAGAGAGGCCTCGTGGAAGATGGCCCGGAAGCGCTGGGGTTCGAGAAACCTTTCGTGACGCAGGTACACGGGCCGATACCGGCCGGGCCCGATCTGGGCGAACACATCCTGACATCCATTCAAGCCCACCCACTGGTCCACCGCCCGGATCAGGCGATCGAAACCCATCTGAGCGCCCACGGTAACGAAAATCATAGGACGCCTCCCATGAAATAAGGCCCCTCCGGCCGCGCCAGGTGCGGCCATTGGGTGAGCCACAGGTCTGCATATTTCCCTACGCGCTGGCCCGAAAGAGAGAGCTTCTCCACATTGGCAATACTGTCGACCCAGATCGTCCGAGCCCCGAACCACTTGCCCAACCGCAACGCGAAGTAGCCGGGTGCGGCCCCGGTAGAGATTATCACATCCGGCCGTTCGCGCAAGAGAATGCACACGATCTGCAGGGCCATTTTCAGCAGGCCGAGCTTGTTCCATCGCGTGGCGTCATGGATCGCATGAAAACGTGCGGGAGCCACGTCGGCCTGATAAACGCCATTGACGGTGACGAAGATCACCTCGTGGTCGGCGAAGGCGCGCCGCAAGCGCAGAAGCTGGACCCAATGACCTCCGCCGGATGAAACGGCCAGAATCCGTTGCCTGACTGTTTTTGGTGAACTGGTGTAACGCATTGGGATAATGGGGTTTTTGATAACCTGCAGGCTTTGTCTCGGGACCGTGAAGCGAACGGCACCACCCGGGACTTCAGTCAGATCAATATCAAGCTACTGCCGCTTTCAGTTGGAGCATTCCAGACATCCGTCGCAGCCAGACGGTTGTCTGTCCAAAGGCCGGCTGACCGGCCGTTTTCACGCCGCGATTCGCAAGACTGTGGCACCGGAAAAGGCATTCCTGACAACTTCGTTCAGCTCATTCCACACAGACTACTGGCAAGCACGATGCTTCTGGGGGTTTAGACCCCAAAGCGGGGCCACCAGCGTGGAATAAGACGGCTTTCCGCCGATAGACTATTGACGTGTCTTTTGAAAGTCCGATAATCCAAACAACTGAGGTATCTCCTGAACGGAGTCGCTCTCAATTGGCCTCGTGGCCAAACAGTCTGACCAGGGGGAAACATGCCTGGCCGCATGCCAGACAGAATGGTCTACTGGAAATCCTCGTACTACCGAAGCGTATCCAAGGCCCCATAACTGAAGTCTCGTAGAGTGCCCAAAGCCCCATGAGACCCGGAATTTCACCCATTTCCGCAAAACACCACTTCAACAATTTGCCTATTTTTCCTACATATCCGAGATTAGTGCTGATCTGCATAGGGTCTTTGCGGACAGTTGAGGGGACTTGGAAAACGAAACCATCCTTCAAAACCTCTTAGAACCAAGAGGGCAAGGGAGCCACAGCATGGAAAGCTGGATTAGGAACGCCACCAAGGGGAAAGAGGGTGTCATGCAGCCCCGACTGCGGGCCAGGTCGAACAGCTCGTTGGGCCGGCTTGGACGCCTCTGCCAAGTCTTCGCGTGCACAGTTCTGATGGTTGGAGCCATGGGACAATCCTGCACTTCCCCCATGGGAGGCGAGCCATCGAGTCAAGAAGACCAAGAAACGGTATTGGGTTTTCATCCAGAGCCCCCGGGGACATCAGGAACCTCCCAGCAGCAACTTACGGTCAGCGCTTCAACAAATGAGGATCTGCCACATTTGCAGGTGACGTTTACCGCAGATACTTTAGATGGCCAGGCGCTTCCAGATGACGCGTATTCCTGGGATTTCGGGGATGGTACCGTGGGCACTGGCCGGCGAGTCACGCATGTTTACGCCCGTGCCGGCATCTACACGGCGGTCGTCTGCCTGAGCACGCTTCCGATCGGCACCTCTGAGCCAATTTGCGGCAGCATCGCCGTCGAAGTGGGCGATATCCAGATGGAAGCCGCCGAAAAAGCCAATAATCTCAAAACCGCGGCGGCAATCATTTCAAGCACACCTACCAGTTCGAAAGAGTGGCAGAATGCCCCCTTCGAGGCTCAGAACGACACTTTCACGGTCAAGTTCGACGCCGTGCCCCACGCAGCCAAGATTGACGGACTGACCTGGCTGTCGTCCGGTCCCAGCACCGGCTACAAGGACATGGCCGTCGTGGTGCGTTTCAACAACGCCGGCCGGATTGACTGCCGGAACGGTCATATCTACACCGCGGTCGCGCCGATCCCGTATAAGGCCGGCCAGACCTATCAATTCCGCGTTGAGATCGATGTCCCAACCCGTACTTACAGCGCCTACGTGACGCTGGCGGGTGGAACAGAATTGCTTGTAGCCAAGGATTTTGCATTCCGAACGGAACAGGCCTCGGTCACCAGCCTGGACCATTGGGGATTGCAGTCCAGCAGCGGCTCGCACACCGTTTCGAACTTCATGTTGGTGCCCCAAGGTCCGAGCAGCTCGCCGGCCTGGCAGAACACGGCCCTCGCTCCCCAGAGCGGCAGCTTTACGGCCGAGTTCGATGCGGTGCCTCACGGTACGAACATTGACGGCCTGACGGGGCTCTCGGCGGTCCCCGGCACGTGGTATGACGACTACTCCATCCTGGTCCGGTTCAACGTGGATGGACGGATCGACTGCCGGAATGGCAATGTGTACGCCGCCGCAACCGACATACCGTACAAGGCGGGACACAGCTATCACTTCCGCCTCGAAGTCAATGTACCCGCGCGTACGTACAGCGTTTACGTGACGCCCGCGGGCGGCACCGAGCAGCTTGTGGCCCGGGATGCCGCATTCCGGACGGAGCAGGCTTCGGTCAGCAACCTGGCCAACTGGGGCATATGTGCCAGCATTGGCTCACATACGGTCAGCAACTTCAAGATTACCGCTCAGGAACCCCCCAAGAATCAGCCACCGGTGGCCCACGCAGGGCCGGACCAGACGGTAACCGACACCGATGGAGACGGCAGCCAGACCGTCACCCTGGACGGCAGCGCCAGCAGCGATCCGGACGGGACTATCACCAGCTATCGCTGGACCGAGGGATCGTCCGTGCTGGCCGAAGGCGTCAAGGCGCAAGCGACCCTGCCAGTCGGGGTACACACCATTACGTTGACGGTGACGGATGATCAGGGTGAGACGGCTACCGATACGGTCACGATTAAGGTGGTGGCCGCGGGCCGGCTGGGCGTCTCCCCCGCCGGCAATCTGACCGCCTCGGGCCAAGCGGGCGGACCCTTCTCGCCGGCCAGCGCCAGCTACACGCTGAGCAATTCCGGCGGCGAGTCGATTCAGTGGGCGGCTCACAAGACCCAGAACTGGGTCACGCTGTCCAAGACCGGCGGCTCGCTGGCTTCCGGCGCCACCGACACGGTCACGGTCTCGATCAACAGCGCAGCCAACACGCTCTCGGCCGGCAGCTACAACGACACGATCACGTTCACCAATTCGACCAACGGCACCGGCAGCACCACCCGGTCCGTCAGCCTGACGGTTGAGGCCCCCATGGACCTCCTGGACCTGGGCCTGTTCCTGGATACCGGCCCGGATAACAGCCTCGCCAGGGACGATTCCTTGTTCCAGATCACGCAGCGCGATGGGGCGATCGTCATTGGCACGACCTCGACGGCGACCAACATTCACTCGCACTACATCGGAGCGGATTCGCATGGCTGGACGGCCTACGAGTACACCGGCCGGATGCTGATCACGCATGCCGGCGGCGGGATCGGGATAACCGTGCTCTCGGATTATCCCAATTCGGACAGCTACTACCGTCTGCGTGCTTTCAACCACGAGGGTTTCCACATCGCTCCCCATCCGCACGAAGTGGTGACCATGAGTGGCGGAACAACCGAGAGCAGCGTGGCGCCTGTCGCGAATGTCTGGTATCGGTTCCGGTTGCAGGTGGAGGCCCTGGCCGACCGCACCACCCTTCGGGCCAAGGTCTGGCTCGATGGTCAGGCCGAGCCAACGGACTGGCAGATCGACTGCTACGACGCTCATGCCAACCGGTTGCACGCCGGCACCGTCGGACTGTGGAGCATGGGGTCCGGCAACAAGTACTGGAGCGATCTGCGCGTCAGCGGTATCGCGAAGGCCCCCTCTGCCCTGTCGGTATCCCCGACCGGCGGTCTGACCGCCACGGGCAACGCGGGCGGCCCCTTCTCGCCTTCCGAGATGGAGTACACCCTGACCAATACGGGCTACCAGCCGATCAACTGGATGGCCAGCAAGAGCCAGAACTGGATCAGCCTGTCCAAGACCGGCGGAACGTTGGCCGCAGGGGCCTCCGAAACGGTGACCGTTTCGATCAGCAACGAAGCTGCCACACTCCCTGCGGGCGGCTACAACGATACTGTCGCGTTCACGAACGTGAGCAGCGGCGCCGGCAACACCAGCCGGCCGGTCAGCCTGCTGGTTGAAGCGCCACAGCCGGGCGCCCTTCTGGTCTCTCCGGCCGGCGGATTGACCGCCGCAGGCGACCAGGGCGGCCCGATCTCGCCCCTGAACGCGGCTTATACACTGACCAATACCGGCGGCCAGCCGATCAACTGGACGATCGGCAAGACCCAGAGCTGGGTCAGCCTGTCCAAGGCCAGCGGCACACTGGCCCCCGGGGCCATCGAGACGGTGACGGTCGCGATCAACAGCGAGGCCAATGCGCTCCCCGCCGGCAGCTACACCGATACAATCACGTTCACGAACGCGACCAACAGCGCCGGCAACACCATCCGAACGGTCAGCCTGACCATCAAGGCTCAGCCGGGCGCTCTGAGCGTATCTCCGGCCGGCGGCGTGACGGTATCCGGCGATGTGGGCGGCCCCTTCTCGCCAGCCAGCGCCGCTTACACGCTGACCAATACCGGCGGCCAGCCGATCAACTGGACGGCCGGCAAGACCGAGGCGTGGATCAGCCTGTCCAAGACCAGCGGCACGCTGGCGGCAGGCGCCAAGGAAACGGTGACCGTCTCGATCAACAGCGCCGCCAATGAACTGGCTGCCGGCAGCTATGCCGACACGATCGTGTTCACCAACGCGACCAACGGCACGGGCAACACAACCCGGGCGGTCAATCTGACGGCCAATGCGACGAGCACCACTTGCTACGAGAGCCTCGCCACCTGGCAGAACTACCCGATGCCAGCCCGGACCAGCAGCTTTGCGGCGGAATTTAACGCCGTTGCGGGCGTTGCCGGCACCGACGGCCTCATCGGCCTGTCGGCCACACCCGGCACGGGCTTTGCGGACTATGCCGTCCTCGTGCGTTTCAACGTATCGGGTTACATTGACGCCCGTAATGGCGACGCCTACGCCGCGGACACGCCCGTCGCCTACACGCCGGGCAAACGATATCATTTCAGAGTCGTCGTCAATGTGCCGGCGCGTAATTACAGTGTCTACGTGCGGCCCGACGGCGCCGGATCCGAGACGCTGGTGGCGTCGAACTGTGCGTTCCGAACCGAGCAAAATTTCACAACCACCTTCAGCAACTGGGGTCTGGTCGCGGACATCGGCTCGCTGCAGGTGTGTGACTTCAACTCGGCCACGATTATCATGCCCGGCGAGCTCTCGGTGACGCCTTCCGCCGGTCTGGCCTCTTCGGGCAAGCCGGGCGGGCCCTTCTCGCCGGCCAACGCGACTTACACGTTGACCAACACCGGCGGCCAGCCGATCAACTGGACGGCCGGCAAGACCCAGAACTGGATCACGCTGTCCAAGACGGAAGGCACCCTGGCGGCCGGAGCCACCGACACGGTGACGGTCTCGTTTAACAGCGCGGCCAACTCGCTGGCGGTGGGCAACTATGCCGACACCATCAGCTTCACCAATGCGACCAACAACTCGGGCAATACCACCCGGCCCGTGAACCTGGCGGTGGCCACGACGGATGCCACTTATGCCAGCAGTGTTTCCCAATGGGGCATCACCTGGACATTCGACAAGTCTTACCAGGTGGGCAAGTTCGTCAACGGGGACTGGTGGGTGGTAGGTCCCATTGTGCTCAAGAGTATTCAGGTGGTCCCCGTCGCGGGAAATCCTTCCACCCCGACCGGCGGACGCAACGGCTTCACCATCAACCCCCCAACCGGCGTCGATTCCAATGGCAAGTCGGCCAAGGCGACCCATGCCTATGACAGCCGCGCAGCCGGCTATAACGCCGCACTGCAACCCACTCTGCCGGCGACCATCGGGATCAATTCCTCGATCGTATCGACCATCAGCCGCGGCGCAGAGGCGGACAGCGGCGGGGCTGGAACGGAAAAGCTGAAAACGGCCGCCGTTCTGACCGTCCTGGGAAGCCCCCCACCCGTCGGGAGCTTTAGACCGCCTTACGTCGGCAAGGCGAAGCCGATCTATTCCAGCCTTAATCTGCGACGTGATCTGCTGCTCAGCCTGCCCAAGGTCTCCGGCACACCCAGCATCAGCGCCCTGGCGGCCAAGTTCCAGCGGCCGTGGATCGACACGCAATTCCTGTGGTCGGGCAAGGGCATTCATCCCATCGACAACATGCCCCCGTACGGCGCTGATATCGTGGCGCTGGTGGGTGAAGGCGCCCTGCGTCTGCAATTGGACGATGCGCCCGCGGACAAGGAGCCGCTGCTTATCAATTACGTCCAGGTCGGAATCGATCTCTTCGGCCTGGTGGAGAACGGCATGTTCTGGCCCGCGGATGGCGGTCATGCCAGCGGCAGAAAATTCCCGATTCTGTTCGCCGGCCTGATGCTTAACAATCAAGCCATGCTTTCCATCGGCAGCCGGACCTTCCCTTACTACGGTCCCCATGGCGGCTCTGCAACCGGCTTCGGTGAGGACTGCCAAACCTTCTACGATTCCAAAGGGAATCCCAAGTATGGCATCCGTCATTGCGAAGGGAACGACGATCTCAACTACCAGCTCTGCTGCACCGGCCGTCCGTGGCTCGGCCAGACTCTGGCCGCCCGCCTGCTGGGCCTGGTGCAGTACTGGAACCATAACGCCTACTTCGACTACGTGGACTGGTACGTAGATAGTTACTGCCCCACGAACCACGGGACGCGTTTCTGCGGCAGCTACGGTTCGACTTTCAACGAAAACATGTGGCTGACCTATCGCAAGGGCAATTAACAAGCGTACGGTCCTCGCTGCGTTGAACAGCGTTACAGAGTGTGATCCAGGCCGGGTCGTCCCGCGGCGCCCCGGCCTGGCTCCGTTGTGGCGGCAAGAATGCGGCCGACGACCCGTTCCCAGGTGAACTCTCGCTGCGCTCGCTCCCGGGCCTGGCGTCCGAACTGCAGGAGCCGCTCAGGATCGCTCAGCAGTTCGATGAGCGCGTCCGCCAGTTCCCGCGGATCGGCCGCGGCTACAAGTCGGCCGGTCACCCCGTCCACGATCACTTCGGCCCGGCTGCCGTTCCTGATCGCAACCGCCGGCAGGCCGACGGACGCCGCCTCGATCAGGACATTAGGAAACGGATCAAACACCGAAGGCAGGCAAAAGCAGGAGGCGCGAAGGAAACACCGGGCCAGGCGCTCCAACTGGACCGGATCACTCCTGGAAAGATAGCCTTCGATCCGCACCCCGGGCTGATCAATTTTCGGGTTGCACCCTACCACTGTCAGTATCGCGTCCGGGAACTTCTGATGGACGATCTCAAATGCCTTGAGTAACAGCGGGCCCCCTTTGCGAGGCCAGTCGATGCCCACGAACAGGATCTCGCGCGGGTTCCTGGGTTCGTGCACCCCTTCCGGGAGTTGCAGATTGGAACCCGCGTAAACGACCGAGATGTTCTCCGGCTTGACGCCACAATCATGAACCAGACTGTGGGCGGTCCACTGGCACAGGGCGAAGACATGCTGGGCCTCCTGGAGCCGGCGACGCTGTATGGCTTCGGCCACGTCCAACTGCGTCCTGGACAGGTGCGACACTGCAAAGTGCCCCGCCCGCCGGGCCTGGGGGATGGTCATGTCGGTCAACATGTAATGAGGACCATGACAGGGATCGATCCGCACCAGGGTTCCGACCTGCAGAAAGGCGCCGGTGTCGCCGCGGCGGCGCAGTTCGGCATCCAGCCGCCGGGACATCAGTTCCGCCCCCGGTTCGCTCCATATCCAACGCCGGCTGATGTGGGGCCGCAGGCGCAGGGTCCCCGGCGAGGTCAGCCGGATGCTTCTGAGGAGATCGATCCAGCACCGCGGCTTGACGCTGTACTCGTGGCGCAATACGCCCGCCGAGCGCAGCGCGATCAGCAGTGACCGGGCGTACCCGCTGAAGGTCGTTGGACTCGAAGGCAACCCGAAGGCCACCAGGGACAGGGTGGTCTGGTTCATAGGTCTGGAACCTGTACGGCGGGTATGTTCTGAGCGAGGGAGGCGGCCCTGATCCGGCAGGTCAGGCACAGGCATCGAGCCAGCTCTTGGGCATATTCTTCATGACCTCGATGTCCTTGAACCGACTGCTCTCACGCGCGCCGTGCCGTTTGACCCATTCGGCCATCCTGCGGATGCCCTCTTCCAGGGAGATCTTCCGGCCATCGCCGAACACCTTGGCGGCCTTGGAATGGTCGGAGAAGGCCACCTTGACCTCATTGCGCGGATCAAGATGCTTCACCTTGCAGGGCACCCCCATGGCCTTGGCCACCACCTCGGCCAGCCGGTTGACCGTGAAGGGCACGTCGGCGCCCACATTGAAGATCTCATTGCGGGCGGCCGGCACGTCCACGGAATCCGCGATAATCGGGGCCACGTCGTCGATGTGCGTAAAGGCCCGCTGCTGCTCCCCATCGCCGAATATCGTCATCGGCTCGCCCTTGAGCAGTTGGTTCATGAAAATGCCCACCACGTTGCGATAGCGATCGCCGATATTCTGCCCTTCCCCGTAGACGTTGTGCGGGCGGAAGATAATGTAGTCCATGCCGAACATCTCGTGGCTGGCCCGCAGATCCTGCTCCACGGCCAGCTTGGCGATCCCGTAGGGATCTTCGGGGATGGGCACCATCTTTTCAGTCATCGGCGACTGACCGGCGCCGTAGACCGCGATGGAACTGGTGAACACGAAGCATTTGACCTGATGGTTGACGCTCGCGTTGATCAGGTTGACCGATCCAATAAGGTTGTTGTGGTAGTTGAAGCGGCGGATGAAATGACTCAGGCCCTCCGCCGCATAGGCCGCCAGATGATACACATAGTCGAAGCGGTGTTCGGCGAACAGACGCTCCACCAGGGCCACGTCCAGAATGGAACCCTCCACGAAGAGGGCGCCCTCCGGAACATTCTCCCGGAACCCGCCGCTCAGATCGTCAAGGACGACAGTCTTGTGATCCGACTTCAGCAGATGGCGGGCCACATGAGAACCAATAAAACCCGCCCCACCAGTCACCAGGCAAGTAGCCATCAATAGTCTCCTCTAATACTCAAAACCCATGCTGTTGCGCAGTTACAGGCGCGAGCATATCCGGCGCCGCGGCCAGCGGCTCAAAACCCACGTCAGGCTCGACGCCCTGTTCAATAAACCGTTTCGGATCCAGCGCCCGGTTCCAGCGAATGGCGACACGATACATTTCCAGGCGGTTTTGCAGGGCCTGATCGTGCCTGAAACAGCCGAGCGCGCCGTAGGCCCAATGGCGAATGTACAGGTCCGCCAGCGAGACGATCCGGCACCGCCGCACCCCCCGCATGCCGAAATGCTTGAAGAAGTAGCGGTAGCGGTTGCGGTACTTCTCCAAAGCAAACCGGATGGGGAAGCGTCCGACGGATTGTCCTCCCAGATGGGTGATGACAGCGTGCGGACAATAGACGATGGAGTGTCCGGCAGCCCATACGCGCTTGCACAGATCGACCTCCTCGAAGTGGTAAAAGAACCGCTCGTCGAAGCCGCCCAGGCGCTTGAGCAATTCGCCCCGGAACATCACGCAGCATCCGCTCTGCCAGTCAATCTCCCGTTCCGTCGTCCCCTTCCAGCCCCGGTACTGAAAGGCGATCCTGTCGGAGCAGTATCCCAACAGGCCCAGGCCCAACGCCTTCATCCAGTACCGCCCGATGGTCGGGAAGGGCCTGGCCGGGTCCTGGTACGAGCCGTCGGGGTTCAATACGCGGCACCCGAACGCCCCCGCCTGAGGATGGTGATCGGCAAACGCCACCCACTTATCCAGGGCCCCCTCCCCGATGATCGTGTCGGGGTTGAGAATGAGGATGTATTCCCCCCGGGCGGCCCGGATGCCGACGTTGTTGCCCTTGGCAAAACCCAGGTTGGCCCCGTTCTCGATGACCCGCACCTGGGGATAATGCGTTCGGATCCATTGGGGAGAACCATCGGTGGAACCGTTGTCCGAGACGATGACCTCGAATTCGATTTCCCTGGTCTGCGCGTAAATCGAGCTCAGACAGTCGGGGATCACCTTCAGGTCATTCCAGCAGATCACTACGATTGACAGCTTCATGAATAGACCTTCACTTAACGCGGCGAGGGATGTATCGGCGCACTTCTTCCGAGTCGGTCCCCGGCCCCCGCTATGGCCAGCGGATGACGGGGACACACGCCCCGTGGAGGACACACGGTTCGACCCTGCACCTGAGAAGACATGCGGAGACTGCCCGCCATCGCCAGAGACAAATACCAGACCAGGATGATCTGGCCCGTATACGTGATGCCAATGAAATTCGTGCAATGGACAAACAAGCTCACCCCGATGGCCCAAGTGGTGATCAGCAGCGGGCGATCATGTTCCACCATCCGCAGGAGCTGACCGGTGGCCCGAAAGGCCAAGACGATAATCGCGATGAGCAATCCGAGCTTCCAGATTCCGCCCGTAATCGCTTCGGCCACATACTGGTTGGTGATGTCATTGGCCCAGATGTGCCAATGCGTGATGTTGCGCGTGCCCAGGAGCCACCATTCGCCCACGCGATTGATGGCCTGGTTGATGATGTTGTATCGATGCCAGCCGGTGGAGCCGCCCACGGCGCTGATGCGAGAGATCAGGTGCCACACGGGCGCGTTCATGACCAGGTGCAGACCCACGAGTGTCAGCACGGTGGCCCATCGAACCGTCCGCATGTGCCGCCGCAGGCCGAAGAAGGCCGCGCCAACCAGCCCGGCGACCACCCCGCCGACCGGCGTGCTGGAGGCACAACACACCACGATGACCAGGCAGGCCAGCACGCTCAGAACCGTCAGCGTCCGTCCGGCCGGGTGAGTCCACCAGCGCGCCGCAATCAGGGGCAGAACCACCGCCCAGAAACAGCCGGCCAGGATGGGATGGGCAAAGGCCCCCTGGCAGCGCAGCCGGCCTTCACGTTCGCGCGTAATCTCCGGGACGCCGCCAAAGAAGGCGAACAGATTCCGGCTCGTCATCTCCTCCACGATGAAGGCCGCCATGACGGGTAAGGCGACAATCGCCAGTCCCAGCACCGTGGTGTGGTAATCGTCCCAGTTGCGCAGCAGGCAACGGAACGCAAAGTACATGCCGACGGCATCAAAGCTGACGCCCAGGCGGTTGACGAAAGCCGCGCTGCTGCCCATGAGCAGGGTGTAGTTGACCGTCTGCACCACGGCCCAGGCTATCAGCAGGCTGTCCAGGGGCTGCCAACGGAACGCGCGCCACTCCTCGTGGCCGAGAATCCGCAGCCACGCCCACAGCACCATGACGCGCAGCATGTTGAAGTCCAGGCCCAGGATGACGATTCGCTGAGCGGGGGCCACAAAACACGCCATCACGATCATCGGCCAGATGGCATAGCGGCGCGGCACAGCAACCAGGGCCAGACCACACCCCAGGGCCATCACCAAACCGAGCGGATGCAGCGTGGTGACGCCGTGGTACTCCTGAACAAATTGCTGTCCGGTCGTCTCCATGTTCAGTTTCGCGAACGGATTCGCCGGACCAGCCAGTACGGCGACAGGGCATAGATCCATGCCTTGTGATAATGGAAACTCAACGGGGCCAGCCGGGCGCACTCAAAGCCTGTGCGCACCGCCGCCCAGAAGTGCCGCTCCCGGCGCTGGTCAATCGCGCTCTCCATGAAGTGCGCGGCCAGATTGTTGTCGCGTACGCGCGGCTTGCCTAACGAAGCTTCCAGGTTCCAATGCTTGAACAGGGTCTCAAAACACAGCCCCCGCCGTTGACAGGCCCGGCACAACACCTCGCGCACGTATTTTTCCCGCACCTCGGGGACGCGCCGGGTCACCGAAGCCCGATGGATCCGGTAGGAGTACAAGCACTGGCCCACCACCGCCATCGGCCAGCGCTCCCCCACGCGCAGCACATGGTCGAACACCTGCCCGATCCGCAGGGACGGTTCAAAGGGAATGTCGCGGATGCAGGCCGTTCGGTACATCACGGTCGGATCGTGCGCCGGCATACGAAAGGCCTCAATGTCGCGCCGGCATTCATCGGGACTCTTTTCCCGCATGCGCGGGGCCACGTGCCGCCCGTCCAGGATCAGGTCATGTCCGCAGAACACGGCCCCCAGTTTCTCGTCGCTCAGCATGCGTTCGAGTTGACGCTCGACCCGAAGCGGATGGCTTACGTCGTCCCCATCCTGGATTACCAGGAACTCCCCCCGGATCTCCGCCAGCGCCCGGTTCAGCGCCACGGCTTTGCCCGCGTTCTCCTGCCGGATCCATCGCACCGGGCCAGCCGGACACGCCCGCCGCACCTCGTCAACCGATCCGTCCGTGCTGCCATCATCGACCACGATCACTTCCAGATGGCGGTAGGTCTGGTCCAAAATGCTCTGAACCGCCTCGCGCAGATATGAGCCGGAGTTGTAGGTGCAGATGACAACGCTCACCAGGGGATTGTATGCCATGCTCATATGCCCCCCATGCCCCCGGGCCGGCAGTCCTGCCGCCGAACCGGTTCGTGAACGCGCCGTGAATTGCGCACCGCACACCGTTACTTCACCGCTCGCATCAGGAAAGGTCATGGATCCAGCCGATTGAATCAGAGGTGGGTGGCTCCTGCCGGGCCCGCGGATCATGGATTGAACCGTGCCACCCGGCCGCGTCCCAGCAGGCGGTTCTTGATTCGCCGCATGCGGGCGTACCAGCCGAAGTAGTCGCGCGGATTGATGCTCGCCTGCTGTACCTCCACCGCCGCCATGTGGGCCCGCTCGCGCAGCGCCTGCAGGGATGTCGTGTTGAACCGCAAGGAGGAGAGGGTGGGCCTCCGCCGGAAATCTTCCTCCGTGCGCATGGTGGTGTACGGAGAACGCGGGTCATCCATGTGATCCATGTACAGAAACGGATAGTACCAGCCGTTGATCCAGCCGTGCCGCGCCGCCCGCAGACAAAACTTGCTGAAGGATTCGTCGACCCCCCGCCCCTTTAACTGCTCAAGAACCTGGCGCTTCATCAGATATCCACTTCCCCCCACCCAGAAGTTCTGCAGCAGGCGATGACCGTTGAACGTCCCGATCTTGGGCCGTGACACTTCCGGCAGAAAGTCCTCTTCCAGGAACGGCCAGCAACTGATGATGCCAAATTGGGGCACGTCCTCGTGGGCCTGTCGGAGCGTCTCGCCCCAGCCCTCCGGCATCCGGCAATCATCATCCACCTTGGCCAGATATGCGCCTTTGGCGTTCCGCCACAGCCAGTTCGTCGGTTCGCGTAACCTTGCGTTCTCGCGGCTGTGATAGAACTCGTACACGCGCGGATGATCCGCCAGCGATTTGACCACCTCCAGCGTCGCGCCATCCTCTCCGTTGTGCCACAGCCACACGCGCATGGACGCATCACAGGTTTCCAGCAGCCGGGCCAACGCAACACGCGTGTACTCCGGCCGGTTATAGGTGATCATCAAAACATCGATATCGCGTGCGGTGCTCGATCGCCCGTTCCCGCCGCCGGCCGGCATCTCCGCAGACACTGTGTGCACCGTTTCCAATTTTGAGATTCCGTCTGTCGCCAATTACCGTTTCCCGGCTCTCAGCGTGCGGGCCATATTCAGAACCATGCCCAGGTTCCGCCGGGCCTCGGGCCAGAGCAGGGCGCCAGCGAGAAACACGCTCCCGCCCAGGACAACCAGACCGGCCAGCCGTGCCACCAGATCCCAATCCGCAAAATACGGACGGGCCCAGGCAATAGACGCCCACATGAGAAGACTGAGGCCCAGGGGCGGGAGCGCCGACAGGAGCACTCTCTTCAAGCGGATCGGCGAGTGCCGGTAGGCGTACCACAGGCAGAACGGCGCGACGACAAGGGAGCAGAGCGTGTACGCCCGGGCCACCCCGAGGATGCCCCAGGAGAGTCCCAGCACGAGAGCGGCCGTGAAGATGGGCACAGACACTGAGGAGAATCGCAACATCCGCGCCGTCTGGTTCAGCGACACATAGATCCAGCCGGTGGTGTTTACCAGCGGCTGCAGCAGGGCCGCGAAGGCCAGCACCTGGAACACTTCCGCCGCGAGGGCCCACTGGGGCCCCAGGAAAAGAAGAATGATTTCATCGGCCAGGGCGGCCATGCCCAGGGCCAGCGGCATGGTGGCCCAGGCAATAGCACTGATGGCCGTGTAGTAATAGCGCCGGTATCTGTCGTCATCCTCCTGGAGCCGGCACAACGCCGGTATCGCGACCGCCGCCAGCGGAGCATTGATCTGGTGGATGGGCAGCAGCAGCAGATGATACGCCCGACTGTAGAGGCCCAGGGCCGCGGAACCGAGATATCGGCCGATCAGCACGTTGTCTGCGTTTTTGGCGACATACCCCAGAACAGAGACGCCGGTCAGGTGCCCGCCAAATCCCAGCATGCTACCGATGCCCTGCTCACCGCGAGGCGAAGTGGGGCGCCAGGGGACGAACATCCATACCAGGATCATGTAGGTCGCCGGGGCGACCATGCCCATTCCGACCAGGGCCCAATATCCAAAGCCGAGGCAGGACATGACGATGGCCGTGGCGACACCCGCCGCCATGGAGGTCACATCCACGCCGGCGAGCACCGCGAAACGCATCTGTCGCTGCAGCAAGGCCGCGTGTTGGGCGGTCAGGCCTCCGAAGAGAAATGTGCCGGCCATGGCCAGCATGATGCCGGTCAGGCGCGGTTCTCCGTAAAACCACGCCGCCACCGGCGCAAGGGCCACCGTGATCATCATCAGAACCGCGCTGACCGCCACATTGATCCAGAACAGCGCGGACACCTGGTTGTGGGTGATGGTCGCTCGCTGGACCGTCGCCAGGGACAACCCAAGATCCTTGAACAGATTGATGAAGTTGGTGAAGGTCGCCACCATCGCCACCAGGCCGAAATCGCCGGGTGTCAGCAGCCGCGCCAATGCGGCCGTCGAGCCCACCTGCAGGCACAACTTGGCCGCCTGACCGATCATCGTGAGCGCCCCCCCGCGCAGGGACCGGTGCTCCAGGTTCTCCATCAGGTGGTCTGTGCAGAAACAATTGTCCGGCTCGTTCTCAAGATCGCATGCGGAGCTTACCTGTTCCGCCATCTTAATCTCAGGACTTGCACTTTGAATGGTACTCAACCGCTGTCTCTCCACGGCCAACCGGCCGACCGTTCCATACCGCTGATCGAACGCTCCAGGGCCGCACGCGTCCCCCGCCGGCGGTTGTTAACAACACCTGTTCGAGCTTGTGAATCTGCCCCGCGGCATCAAAATGCTCCACGACGCGCCGTCTTGCCGCAGCCCCCATCTCTTTGCGCAGTGCGGAATCACAGGCCAGCATGCGCATGGCCTCGGCCATGGCCTCCACATCCCGCTCCGGGCAGAGAAACCCTGTCTCGCCGTGAATGACCTGGTCCGGTATTCCCCCTGAACGGGTCACGACGAGGGGCAACCCCATGGCGGCCGCTTCCGCAATGGATACGCCGAACCCTTCGCACCAGCCGGACGTGTAGGTCAGGGAGTGCTGTACAAACACATCCGCCCCGGCCAGTTCCTTCCTCACCTGCTCCGGAGCCAGAACCCCGGTAAACCTGACCGCCGGGGCCACTTGCAGCTCGCGCGCCAGCCCTTCAAGGGCCCGGCGGTCGGGACCATCGCCCACGATGGCCAGCCTGGCCTGAGGCACCGCCGCGTGCACCGCGGCAAACGCCCGCAGGGTGTAATCCACCCCTTTCCAGGCCACCAGCCGGGACACCGCCACGAACTGGACCACGCCATCCGTCCGCTGCGCCCCTGCCGGCCGGAACTGCTCCGTGGGCACCCCGCACGGGATCAGGTGAACACGCTCCTCCGGCACGCCGTGCCGCAACATCCATTGCCGCTGATGGCTTCCCACTACCACCACCGCCGCGAACCGGGACAACGCCGGAATGATGCTCCAGCGATACCACCGGTTCCGCAGGCTCGACGATACGTCCTGACCGTGAAAATGGGCCACGAGCGGTATCCCCAGCTTTTCCGCCACCGGCAGCAGTCGTAACGCCGCAGAGCCGAAATGACACAGCATGACCTGCGGCCGGTGGTGTGCGGCCAGATCCACAAGGTGCTTGAATTCCCTGCCCACGCTGCCGTAGAAGTTCATCCGCGGCAGACCACGCAGCCGGTGCAGCCATCTTCGCCTTCCTTCTGTCGGCCGCGAGGCGAAGGGGACGATGGTGACCGCATCTTCATCAACCGGATAGACATCCCGGTTCTTGTATGCCCAGCAGACGACCAGCGGCCGTACCCGGCGCAATCCCGTCACCTGACGCCAGAGCCAGACTTCCGCGGGTTCACCAAGCGCGTGAGCGACAATCCATGCCCGGCACGTGGCCGTCTGCTGGTCCGCTTTTTCAGCGCCTCCTGGCGTGCTGTGCAGCAATCCGTGAAACGCGCTCATCCCGGTATTCCGCTCTCCAGGAGCCTGGATTGAGATCGGCAGATCTCCGGCGTTCGATCCGTGGAACCGTTATCGGAGATGATCAATGCAAGCCATACCCACTGCCCGTGACTCGAACCTGTCGTCATCTCACGGGGCGATCAGGGATCAGGCACCGGTTCCACTACCACATCGCCGTACACGACATCGACGTAGTAGGCCACCAGAGCAACGCTGCCGTGATTGGGATCATGCACGTTGGACTGTTGGCCCTGAAGCATCCACTCCGCCGGCTCCGGCTCCGCCTCCGGCCAGCACTTGAAGCGGTATTCGACCATATCGCCGACAGCCTGGACCTGCATTTTCATCATGTACCAGACGTTCAGTTCGAAAGGAGCATTGAGGCTCTGGATCACCTGATTATCGTACCCGACGAGCTCGAACTGCCGTGACGATACGGTTCTCCACTTGTAGCAACCCATCCCCCCGAGCGGGATGAATCCGGCACGCGGCAATTCGTTGTTGATCTGCGTGTAACCCGGCCAATGACAGATCAATCCAATTTCAGGCGTTGCGGATTTCAAGCTGGCGGGGGCGAGGTCCTTCACCATGACCGGGACCGTCACCTGATAATCCGTCCAGGTGCGGTCGCCGATAAGGACCAGCCGGTCACAACCGAACTCAGTCAGCCGGATGGTTGAATCATCGTCGATGACCCATTTGCCGTCCATGAGCTGGGCGCCCTGGACCACACTGGTATAGTCGCTCCAACGGACGGTATGGGGCAGCGGCCAGACGCGGTCGTTCCTGAAACTGAACAGAACCGACTCGCGATTCTCGTTGCTGCCCATGTCCAGCGAACGCAACTCCAGCCGGTTCAGGCCGATCAGCAGTTGGTCAAGGTCCAGCTCGACATTGAAATCACCGTGGGCCGCCAGCCGGCAGGAGTTGGGGCCCACTGCCAGCGGCCGGAAGGGCTTGCCGTTGAGCGAGTATTGCAGCGAAGCCAGGTTCTGCACATCGACCCTGCCCAGGATGTTCACATACGGGATCGGCAGCCCGATCTCACCGAAGGCCTGTTCCGTACCGTACCACACATCAATTGCCGGTCCGGAGAACTGCGGCCAGGTCGGGGTCGTCACCACCAGGTTGTCCGAGAGCGCCTCCCGGCCACCGGCATCCGCCGAAACGATCTGGAGGTTGTACGTGGTCCCCGGCTCCAGCTTGCCGACCACCATCACATGCTCGAACTGGAGAGAAGGGTTGTCGAACGAGCCCAGCTCGTAATCCGTCGTCAGGCCCCAGCGCACGCGCGCGTTGGCCGGTTCGTCGGTCCGCCACCGAACCATGATGGCATCGACCGCAGGATCAAGCTGCAGGTCAAACAGCGCGGGCGGCTGTGTGTCTTCAACGACTGCGCCATCCTCCGGATCGATCGGGATCGCGGAGTTGAAGACATAGTCGATGCGTGCGGTGAAGGCCGGGGCCACCCCCGAACCATGCGCGGCGTTTCCCGCAAACGGACCAACCGCCGTCACCTGCATGGCGTACGGGAACGAGACTTCCTCCAGCCAGTTCGTACCGTCATACGAGTAGCTGAACGTCCACACGTCGGCCGCACGCTGCACCCGCAACCAGATCGGCGCCCCCGAGGGTATGACCGCATCTCTCTTCACCGTGCTGCTGCCGTCCTTCAGGACCGCGGCGTACAAGTGGGTGGTCCCGTCCCGGCTGTGCATGCCGAAGCGAAGATAATGGTTCACCGTCTCCTCGACGATCAAACCCTGGAGCTGGTACGTCTCCACCACCGGCGAATCGAACTTGGCCTCAAGGGTGAAGTCCGTGTTGGTCGTCGGCTGCATCAGACGCGGAGCGAAGTTGCCGGCCGTCCATGGGTCATGAGCAACGCCGGCGGGCACAACAATTTCGGCCACCGCGTCGGGCGTATTGGTGCCCGTCAGCCGGAAAATGGCGTCCTGCAATGGGCTGATGATGGACCAGCGCTCCAGGTTGAAATTAAATGCATTGAAATCATCGCTTACGAACCCGCCGGGAATCGGCGTGTGGAAAACAAGATCCTGCGATGAAGCGGACTCCTCTTCCTCATTCACCGAGGTCACCTGCAGGTGGTAGGTGGTCCCCGCGGTCAGGCCCGACAGGCTGAGACTGTGCTCGGTCACATAGGCCTGGTCCTCGACCGTGCCCAGCTCGTAGGCCGTGGTCAGACCATAGGCCACCGCCGAAGTGGCCG
>JAAXZI010000011.1 GCA_012719955.1 Phycisphaerae bacterium
CCCCTCGTCCCTCCCCCATCAGGTCCACACCGGTGAGGATCTGTCCGCGCGTGCCTGCGATGGCGTCCAGCCGCCGGGCCAGGGCCAGCGGGTTGCCCATGCGCAGGCTCCAACCAGCCGCAATGAGCACGATGGCCCCGCCGACCACCACCGCCCCCACATCCGCCACCAGGCGTAAGCCCGGCGTCAGTTCAAGGGCCAGGTCCAGCCACATCCATAACAGCAGGAATAGAACCGCCCCCACTGCCGCCCAGCCCAGGCCCGCGCCCAGGCCGATGGCCAGCAATCGCCGGCGAACCTCGGTCAGCGTGGCGGAGAGAGATTCGTGTTTCCGCATGACGTTATGCATCCGGTACGACGCTTTCTCGGGTTCCCGAAACGAGGGTTCGCAATCAAACTCCACGAATGTCTTCACCGCCCAAACGGAGCGGAGAGAAAACCAACCACCAGTTCCGCTTCGCGCCATTGCTGGCTACACTCACGCAACCCCTTCGGGGTCACCAACTGAATGACCCTCTGCTTAGATCAATCCTCCCGAGCGGCGCAGGGCCCACGTCGTGCCCCACACCCCGAACAGTCCCAGCAGCACCCACCAGCGGTCCCAGGCCGTCACGCGCCGGACCTGCGGCGGGCGATTAACGGCCATGTACTCGCGGAAGCGTTTCGCAATCTCGCCCGGCGACGCCTCCTCCAGGACCGCCCCACCGCTGCCCTCGGCGATACGGGCCATGAGCTCCGGCCGGGCCCGCACATCAAGCTGCTCCTGGAGCGAGCTGGCCACGTCAAAGAGCGTCTCGCCCGCGGCACCGCCCGACGCATCGATCATCCGAGCCCGGTAGCGTCCGGGCGGCAGCTTGCCGAATACGACGCGATAGGTCCCCGGCTCATCCTTCAACGCAACAGGCGTAAACCGCTGCGCCGGCTGCTGCCCTTCGGCAGTTAACTCCACCATCGGCGGTTGCACCTTCGACCAGTCGCGCACCCGCAACGTGGCCATGGCCGGTTCGAGCGTGCTGAAGAGAACCTTCTCGCCGCGAATCGCCAGGTTCTCCCCCGGCAGGAGCCCGCTGCCCGACACCATCCACCGCAAGATGCTATGCCACAGAGTGCCGTAGAGCGCGTCGTGCGCCTGCTGGTCCGGCGGCAGAAACGCCCACCGCCACATGCCCGCCCCCTCGATCACCACGGTCCGACCGGTGCCGTAAGGCTGCCAGGTCACCACCGGCGTATCCCGTTGGCCGTCGGCAAAGACCGCCGTGGCCAGCACCGTCGCCAGCGGCTTGGTCCGCTCAATCTGGGCCACCGTCGCCAGCGTGGGCAATTCCGCCAGTTCCGCCGGCGGCTGCGCATCCGCCCCCGGCAACCAGCGCATCTCACGTCCGAGCTCAGTCAGCCGCACATGGAAGCGCGACTCGCGACCCGACGTCCACTCCACCGGCAACATGCTGGCCAGCCGGCCCGTCACCTGGGCCATGGGCGCCCCGCGAAAACACAACAGCGCGCCGCCCTCGCGCGCCACCCAGTCGCGCAGATTGCTGACCGCGGGATCGGTCAGAAATACTTCGGCGTCGCGCCCGAGGACCACAATTTGATATTGCCGGAGGGATTCGGGCTTGGCCAGCACCTCGGCGGAGTCGGTCAGCACCGTCCATTTCTGCTCGCGCACCGGCTGAGTGGCCGCCGGCCCGGCGTCTGTTCCGGCAGTCGATGTCGCAGCCGGCCGCGTTGCGCCCGGCGGTCTGGAACTGATTGTCTGGCGCACGAACCGCTTGTCGGTCATACGCACAACACAGTCCAGCTCCGCCAACGGATCGCCGGCCAGCGTGCGCATGAGAAACTTGCCGTCCCAGTAAGGCTTCCCTTCTAAAAGGAGGATGCGGATGGGTTCGTCCACCGTGCGCAGCAGGAAGACCGCCGTGTTATTACCCGCCGTGGCCTCGCCGGGAATCGCGTCGGCCTTGATCTCGTAGCGGGCCAGACCCTTCTCCGCCCGGCTCACCTCGAAGCGAACATGAGCAGGCCCGTCCGGCGGGAGAATGACCTCCCGTCGCGAGAGCTCCTGGCCATCCCCGTACAGGGCCACAGACGTCCGCCCGCCGGACAGGCCCTGATGCGTCAGCCATACCTCGATGGATACGCGCTGCCCGGCGAAGACAACCTCCTGAGGTGCGCCCAGTTGGACGGACAGGTCCCGCACCTCGGCCGCCCCGCCCAATGTCTGACAATACACCGGCGCGGCCATGGCCCTGGCCATCCGCACGGCCGCCAGCACCGGCGCCACCCCGCCTCCCGCGTTGTGGTTTCCATCGCTGAAGAGCACGACGGCCTGGCCGGCCGGATGATCCTCGCCGACCACGGAGGCAATGGCCGCTCCCAAGTCCGTGACCTGAGCCTCCGGCCGTCGATCCGCTAACTCCGCAACCTCTGCCGGAGAGATGGTCTCGGAAAAGACCCGCGTCTGGATCTCAAACTGTCCGCCGAGCGCCTCCACCACTTCAGCCGCACGCCGCACCGCCGCCTGATAGCGAGTCTGGCCTCCGGGCACATCGGCCGCACCCATGCTCCCTGATGAATCCACCAGGATGGTCAGCCGGGGCTTGCCCGCCGGCGGAGGTAGCTCGTCAACCCACGTCGGGTTCAGCAAAATCAGCAGTACCCCGGCCAACCCCAGCCCCATCAAGCCGATGATGGCCGCCCAGCGGGCACGCCCCATCTCCCGCGGCCGGCTCCAGGCATACCATGCCACCAACGGCACGGCCAGGGCCGCCACTGCCGTCCACAGCGCCGGCGAGATCAAAGGCTCGAACGTCATCATGCCCATAACACGTGTCCAGGCAATTGTGTGGCACCGGCGTCTGGCCTGCACTGCACCGGCGAGACGCCGGTGTCACACCTTCTCACGTCTTCAGCGCTTTGAGCGCGATCAATTCCAGCAACATGCACGCCGCGCAACCGGCCGCCAGCCACACCCACAGGGTATCCCTGGGCTCATCGTCGTCCGCGCGCCCGCGGTAGTGGACCTGCCGGCCGCCGGAAGCCGCGAGTTCAAATCTGGCCGGATCGATGGTCCGTAAATCGCTCTCCTGTGGCGCGATGGCCGTCGCCATCGCAAAGCACGTCGTGTCGCCGCGATTCACGCGGTAAACTCCCGGCCCCCCGGCCGAGGCTACCCGCCAGGTCAACCCGCCGGTCTCATCCACGAGTTCGCCCGGCGCATCCGCCGGCCCGGGCGGCATCACCCTCAACCCCGCGGAAGATCCCGCCTCCGCCGGCAGATCGACCACCAGCGGCTCCCCACAGTACACCGCATCCGCCGCTTCGCGTTGCCCCAGCAACCGCCCGGCCAGTTCCCCTACCAGCGGCACGAACACCGGCGACCTCACCAGATTCGACGCCGGCAAATCCGCGTTCAGTACCCCCAGCGCCCCCGATCCGCACGCGGTCACGACCAGCGCCGCCGACTGGTTGCTGTAACCGGCCAGCACCTCCTCTGCCAGGCCCCCGTCCAGCCATCGTGAAACCAGCCCGCCCGTGAAGCGCAAGGATGAAATGGCCGCCGACACGCCATCGCCGAACAGGCTGAACGGCGGCACATCGGCGCGCACCTCCGCCAGCCGGAGGTTGCGCAGGACGCCGCCCGTCGCGGGCTGGAACTCGACCGGCATCTTCAGCATTGGACCGGCCGCCTCCGCCAGCACCTTGAGGTTGGAGGCATCCACCGGCTCGGCCGCCACGTACAGCAGCGACTTGCCGCGGACCATCAACGCCGCCAGCAGACTGACGACTTCCGCCGGCAGTTTGCCCGGATGATCGAGCACCACCAGGTCGGCCCTCGTCAACATCTCGCGATCGAGCTGGTCCGGGCTGACGCGATGCACCTTCTCACTCGCCTGGCCGTCGCGTGACCGAACGGGCACCAGCGCCCGTTCGAGGTAATAGCTGGACGACGCCAGCGCGCCGGCCGGCTCGCGCGTCACGAGCAGGTAGTTGGCCCCCGGCCGGACGTTGAGCACAAACGGCCGAACGTCATCACCGGGCAGGACATCCTCAACATCGATCAGCCGGGCCTCGCCCGCCTGCCAGCCGCCGGCTCGCAACACCGCCGGGACGGATAGAATCGTCCTGGAATAAGCCGGACAATCTCCCTCCGCCCGGTAAACCGCCCCGGCCAGCGAAAACTCAACCTGCACGTGCCGGGGGGTGGGTGAATAGTTGCCTACTTCCGCCTCCAAAGTAATCTGCCCGCCTTGCTCGGCCTGCCCCCGGCCGCTGACGCGCAGCAGCGCGAGGTTGGGCGGCGTCTCCTGTGGCGCGACCGACTCCAACTGGATCCGCGTCTTTTCGGGCAGCGCCGAGAAATCCACGTCGCCCCAGTTGGTGTGCTGGAAATCGCTGACGATGATCAATTCCCGGCGGGCATCCTCCCCGCCGGCCGTTTGGACAAGCATTTGGGCAGCGGCTGCGAGGGCGGCGCCGGCATCGAGACGTTCCGGCCTGGGCCGGGCCTGGGCCAGGGCTTCACGCAAGGCCGCCAGGTTGCTGGAGGGCCCCTCGAACACCGCATGCGGTCGCGCCCCCGCCAGAATGACATTGGCGCGCAGCCCGGGCGCATAACCGAGATACCGCGCCGCCGCCGACCGGGCCCGTTCGAAGGCCTGTATGCCGTTCACACTCGCCGCCAGGCTTTGGCTCGCATCCACAATCACCACCCGGCTGGCCGGCCCGCTCTGGCCGGGCGACACCAGCGGCTTCTCGCCGATCAGCGGCCGGGCGAACGCCCACGCAATCAATAGAATCGCCAGGCTTCGCAACCCCAGGATGATGAGATCCCGCAGGCGATGCACGGCCCGCCGCTGCCGCACGGCCTCTTGAATAAAGCGCAGCGTGGAGATGGGCAGCCGCACCGGCCGCGGCCGGGTGAGATAATGGATCAGCACCGGCAGCCCAATCGCCGCCATGCCGAGCCCGAGAAGCCATGGATGGAGAAAGGTCATGTCTTTCCTTGAGTTTACAGGGTTCAGGGTTCAGGGTTCAGGCCCAAGCCGTTGTTCCCTGCTTAAGTCTCCAGCTCCCTCCAACGACGCAAGCTCTCGGGCAATTGACGTTCCAATGTTCGTTTCAACCCATTGAGCATCCTTCTATCTTGTTCTTCACGTGACGATCACTATGCCTCTTGGAGAGATTCGCAGCGGCGCTATTGGAGGACCGGCGAACCTGCGATCCCAGCTCAAATCTCTTGTCTTTCCCGACCTCGTCCCCTCAGATTCCTGAACCCTGAACCCCGAACCCTGAACACTTACTATCCACTCCTCTCCACAAGAAACCCGCCCAACGTCTGCAGATACGGAATGGCCGTCGATACCCGCCGGTAATCGCATCCACCGGCCAGGGCCAGCGTGCGCACCATCGCCGCGTGGGCCTCAAAGCGGTCCTGATAGAGCCGGCGGATCTCGGCCGGCGAACAATTCACCGATCCCTCGTTTTCGAGTCCCTCGAACCGGTAGGCACGCCCTTCAGGCAAGCGTTCCTCGTCGGGATGGACCAGATGCAGTATGACCACTTCCCAGCGCCGATGCCGGAAGAGGCGGATGGCTCCAAATACCGCTTCCAGGTTCTCCACCAGAAAATCGCTCATCACCATCAGCACGCCCCGGCGGGCAAGCCGCTGAAACAGGGCCCGCAAACCGCCGGCCAGGTCCGTCACCGGCCGCGTCTGGATCTGCTCGATGGTCTGCTGAAGGTGGGCGACGTGCCCGAGAGCCCCGCCGGGAGCAATACACTCCTGGAGACCGTCCGCCAAGACGGCCAGCCCCACCTGGTCCTGCTGCCGGCTGATCACCTGGCTCAGCGCGGTCGCAAGATACTGGGTGTATTCGAGCTTCGAGCCCGTCAGATCGCGGACCGACCGCCCCCCGAAGCGCATGGAAGCGCTGGCATCAAGCACCAGCGTGCACGACAGATTGGTTTCATCCTGGAACAGCCGCGTATACGCCCGACCCGTCCGGGCCAGCACCTTCCAATCCAACCGGCGCAGATCCTCCCCTTCGACGTACTCACGAAAATCGACGAATTCCCCCGCCCCGCCCTGCTGCCGGGACTGATGCCGTCCGCTGTACGAGCCCTCGACGCGATTGCGCGTCGTGAAGCGCATGTGCTCCAGCGAGGCCAGCGCCTTGAGATCCAGAAACCGGCTCGATGAAAGGCCGACCGATGCCATAACTGCGCCCCTAAGAGGGTTCAGGGTTCGGGGTTCAGGGTTCAGAACACGGCGGTTCTATCTTCCCGGAACGTCAATCCCCATCACCTGAGGAGAGCCATCGCCGATCGGTTTGGGGCAACTGACGCTCCAAGGTTTTTCCCATCCCGTTCAGCATCCTGACGCACTCCAAGTAACGCTCACGAAAGCTCTCGTATTCACATGTGCTGATGTAGCCCTTCAGTTGAGCAACGTACAGGTGATGAACAGTTTCAAGGGCTCGCCACGCGCCCGGTTGACACTCTGAAGTAATCGCCCACTTCCACTTGGCAACAACCCCACCCAGTGCCCCTTCACTGAACCCTGAACCCCGAACCCTGAACCCTTACTCCACCC
>JAAXZI010000151.1 GCA_012719955.1 Phycisphaerae bacterium
CCGCCCTCGCGGCTGACCATGATCACCGGGCAGCGCCGGGCGCGGTCGATGACCATGCCGACATAGTATTCCTTGGCGATGTCCACTGCGGCTGCGATGAGGAGCTTCTTGACCGCGATGCCCTCCGGGCCGGTCTGCTTGCTGACCATGCGGTTGGAGAGCATGAACTCGGCGGCTGCCCGGACCTCCTCGGCGTTACCGCAGAGCTTTACAAAACCGGCCTTGCCCCGCCCGCCGGCGAAGACCTGGGCCTTCACCACCACCCGGCCGCCGATTCTCTGGTAGGCGGCCACGGCCTGCTGCGGGGTTTCGACCACCTCGGACGGGGGAACGGGAACGCCAGCGTCGCCCAGGAGCTGACGAGACTGGTACTCATGGATTTTCACGTGAGTGGCCCTCAACCAAGGTTACAAAGATTGCCCGATACCCGCATTCTCTCTTGATGGTATGCAAAAGGCAACAACTGCAGGGGGAGTAACTCACATGAATGGGTTGACAATCTGAGGCGACTCGACCACGTGCCCCGGCAAGTCTTCTGAGTACGGCTTCTCCACGCCCAGTTCCTGACAAGCCCCGATGATCAGGGCGTCCCAGAAGGCCACCCGCTTGTCCAGGCACAGATGGCGAGCGCGCTCAAGCATGGGGAGCGTCGGCAGCTTGAGGTCGAGAACCCCCATGTACTCGGCGAGCCTGTTCCATGCATCTTGCTCGGTGAAGCCTTGATCGGCCAGCTTTCGTGAGGCGGCTATGAACTCGCAAGCCACCTGCCAGGGCAGCGCGCCACCCGCGTTCGAGATGATCAGATCAAGAGCTATTTTTTGCCGAGCGGTATTGCGGCGGTCGCAGGCGTAGATGAGCACATTGGTATCAACGGCGTTCATGCAGCTCGTCGCGTGTGGGCAAAGGCCCCGTAAGATGGAAATTCATCTGTGCGATGCCGGCGCGCAACCGGGCAATGGCCTCGGCGCGGTCTTCCTTACCCGGCTGAGAGATCGGTTCGACGACCAGCCGAACGCGCTGGTCTTCCGGGAGGGTCAGCGGGTCCAGGGGCTTCAGGACCCCATGGCTGAAGATGGCTTCAACGACTTGAGTCAAGAACCTTTACCTCCACACCTATTGTGTATCGGCGTTCCTCCTTTAGCAACATCTTATTCTGGTACCCTGGCCGGCTCGCGACAACTGGCCGACGTGTCGTCTGGCCGATAAAATTCGATAAGGAAAGGAATTAGAATGAAAATCGCGCTGGCCCAGATCAACCCCGTCGTTGGCGACGTGATTGGCAACACCGAGAAGATTATCGGCCGGATCGAGCAGGCCCGTGCTGAGGGGGCTTCGCTGGTCGTGCTGCCCGAGCTGGCCGTGGCGGGCTATCCGCCGTGGGATCTGCTGCTTAAGCCGCGCTTCGTCCAGGCCAACGTGGAGGCCGTCCGGCGGATCGCGGAGCACTGCCGTGGCGTCGCCGCCCTGATCGGCTTTGTCGAGCCCAACATCGACCCGGTGGGGCGGAGCCTGCGCAATGCGGCCGCATACTGCGCCGATGGCCGGGTACAGGCCGTGCGCTACAAGTCGCTGCTGCCTACCTACGACGTCTACGACGAGCGGCGTTACTTCGAGCCGGGGCCGGAGGTGGCCATCGTGGACCATGGGGGGTTGCCCGTGGGCGTGACCATCTGCGAGGACCTCTGGAACGACGAGCAGCTTGTCAGCCGGCGGCTCTACCGGGCTGACCCGATCAGCCAACTGGCCGAGGCGGGAGCAAAACTCATCGTCAACCTGAGCGCCTCGCCGTTCACCCACGAGAAGCACCCGTATCGCGTGCGCCTCTTCGGGAACCAGGCTCGCCGGTATGGCTTGCCCCTGTTGTTCACGAACCAGGTGGGGGGCAACGACGAACTGGTATTCGACGGGGCGTCGGGGGCTTTTGACGCCAGGGGTAAGCTCATCGCTCAGGCCAAGGCCTTCGAGGAGGATCTGCTGGTGGTGGACCTGGACGCGCCGGAGGCGAACCGGGTCGAGCCCTACCCGGAGAGTATCGTGGCCATTCACGACGTCCTGGCCCTGGGGATCCGCGATTACGTGCGCAAGTGCGGGTTTCAGCGCGTGGTGCTGGGCCTTTCGGGGGGGATCGATTCGGCCGTGGTGGCTGCCCTGGCCGTGGCGGGACTGGGCCGGGAGGCGGTCACCGGCGTGTCCATGCCCTCGCGCTTCAGCAGCGAGCACAGCAAGACCGACGCCGAGGTGCTGGCCCGCAACCTGGGGATCGACTACAGGGTGATCCCCATCAAGGAGATGCACGAGAGTGTCGAGGGGCACCTTCGACCGCAGTTTGCCGGTCGGCCTCCTGATACCACTGAAGAGAACCTCCAGGCCCGGCTGCGCGGGATGCTGCTGATGGCCCTGTCCAACAAGTTCGGCTGGCTGGTGCTGACCACGGGTAACAAGAGCGAGCTGGCGGTGGGCTACTGCACGTTGTACGGCGACATGTGCGGCGGGTTGGCCCCCCTGGGCGACGTGCCCAAGATGATGGTCTACGCCCTCGCCCGGCACATCAACCAGCGGGCCGGGCGGGAGATCATTCCCGAGAACACGATCGTAAAGCCCCCTTCGGCGGAGCTCCGGCCGGACCAGACCGATCAGGACAGCCTGCCGCCCTACGAGGTGCTCGACCAGATCGTCGAGCTGTATATCAACGAAGAGAAGAGCCAGGACGAGATCATCGAGGCGGGTTTTGATGCCGACGTGGTCCGCAAGGTCATTCGGCTGATCGACGTCAGTGAGTACAAACGCAAGCAGGCTGCCCCCGTGTTGAAGGTGACCTCGCGGGCCTTCGGCATCGGCCGGCGGATGCCGATCGCGGCGCGGTTCAGGTATTGAGAGCCGTTAGTTGTCAGTGGTCAGTTGTCCGTCGTTGGGTTGGTTGTCCTTTTGTCAGTTGTACGAGCTTCGGGCAGGTCGAAACCGGCCCCGCCATCCGAGTCTTCCGGGGCCGGTCAGCCATGATATGGGGCAATCAGATATCCTGAGGTATACTGGCATACGGAAGGATCAGGCCATGATGCGACTGAAGAGCCTCTACCTCAGTGGGTATAAGTCATTTGCCTTCGGGCCACCAACCAGGGCGCAGGACGGCGCCTGGGATTACGGTGGCCGAGAGGCCAGTTTTGGCGATGTGACGGTGCTTGTGGGCGCTAATGGGGCCGGGAAGAGCAACGTCGTTTCGTTCTTCAGGATGATGGGCTACCTGGCGACGGGCGCGTTACAGCAATACATTGGGCAAGCCGGTACGGCAGAATCGATTCTGCACTATGGATCGGCCGTGACGCCGCGGATTGACGCGGAGTTGGTCTTCGGTGGGGATGGCAACACTGGCATCTACAAGCTTTCCCTTTCGAGCGCCGCGCCGGATACCTTAATTTTCACCAGGGAACAGGTCATATGGCAACGCGAGGGGGACCCAATACCATACGATTCTGTCCTTGGTTCAGGACACCGAGAGAGCCTTTTGGAGTCGAATGGGCAGGAGCCGTGCCGATTCGTGCATCGGCTGCTGCGCGACTGCCGTGTATACCAGTTCCATGACACGTCGGAAGAGGCGAAAATTCGGAAAGGCGGCTACATCGAAGATGCAAGGTATCTCCGAAGCGACGCTGGCAACCTCGCCGCCTATCTCTACGCGCTGCGGCAATCGCAACCTGCCTACTACGACCGCATTGTGCGCACCATCCGCCAGGTTTGCCCGCAATTCCAGGATTTCGAGTTAGCTCCATCGGTGCGCAACGAGCAATACATCCTGCTCAACTGGCGGGAGGCCCACCGGCCGGATTACCTGATGGGGCCGCATCAGTTGTCTGACGGTACGTTACGGTTCATGGCCATGGCCACTCTGCTGTTGCAACCACCGGAGCGGTTGCCGTCGGTGATCGTGTTGGATGAGCCCGAATTGGGGCAGCATCCCGCCGCCATCGCAGTCTTGACGGACCTGATTCGTGGTGTGACGGATCGCAGCCAGGTCATCCTGGCGACGCAGTCGCCGACGCTGGTCAATCACTTCAGACTGGATGAGATTCGTCCCCTGGAGTTCCGCGACGGGCAGTCGTTCTTCCTGGATCTGAATCCCGAGGACTACCGCGCGTGGCTGGAGGACTACACCACGGGCGAACTGTGGCAGAAGGACGTCTTCGGCGGGAGCCCCCGCCATGGCTGACCTCTATGTCGTTGTTGAAGGATACGGCGAGCAGGGCTTCATTCGCGAGTGTCTCGCCCCCCATTTAGCCAAACAGGGCATCAATGTTTATGCGCCCCTGGTTGGGAAGCCGGGGCATAAGGGTGGCGTAAGACCGTGGCCCGCCGTGCGCAAAGATATCACCCGATTTCTGAGCATGAACCAGGCGGAGAGGCCGGTCTACGTGTCCATGATGTTCGATTACTTCCGGCTGCCCCGCGACTGGCCAGGACGTCAAGACGCTTCCGCAAAGCCCCATTCAGAGAAAGCGTCGCACGTCGAGGCGCAGATTGCCGCGGATATTGCGGCAAGCATGGGAGAAGGCTTCCGGCCCGACCGTTTCATCCCTTACATTCAGATGCACGAGTTGGAAGCGCTGGTTCTCGCCGAGTCACAGAGCCTGCGCGCCGAGTTCATCGGTCAAGATAATGCCATCGATGCCCTGACAAACAGCATCGCCGGCATCCCACCTGAGGAGATCAACGACAACCCGGCGACAGCTCCTTCAAGGCGGATCATCGAGCACCTGCCCGAGTATGAACGTCGAAAAGCGCAAGCCGCGGTGAATGTGCTTTACCTGACTGGCCTCGAAGTGCTGCGGAATCGCTGCCCGCATTTCGCCGAGTGGCTGGCTCGCCTGGAAGCTCTTGGCGGACAAGCCGCCGGCTACTGATCTGGAAGTTCCTTGATCCGAATCCGCCGGAACCACACGTCGCTGGCGTGGTCCTGCAGGCCGATGAAGCCTTCCCGCAGGCGGCCGCGGGTGGCGGGGTTCTGCTCGGCGTCGAAATCCTGGACTCGCTTGCCGTTGATGGTCACCTGGATACGCGACCCCCGGCAGGCGATCTCGACCTCGTTCCATTCACCGGCCGGCCGCCCGGCGTCCTCGCGCGGGGCCACGGCCGCATAGATCGCCCCCGTGGTATCCGCATCCGGCGGGTCCTTGCGCAGGCCAAGAATCTGCATCTCCATTCCAAACCGTGAACTGCGCCCGTCCAGGGGCGAACGGAACAGCAACCCGCTGTTGCCCTTTTCGCTGATTTTGTATTCGAAGCGGAGAATGAACGAGCCGTAGCGTCGCTTCGAGCGAAGCCATTCGCCGCAGGGGCCTTTGCGCTGGATGGCGCCGTCCACGACCGACCAACTGGCCCAGTCGGAGCGCAACGGCGTCCAGTGCTCCAGCGACCGCCCATCGAACAAGGACACCCAGCCCTCGGCCTTTTCCTGCTCGGTCAGCTCATTCCCGGCCGGGTCGCCCTGGGCCTTCACCGGCGGGGGCTGAATGGCCCGTCGGGTCCGCTCGACGTGATCCTGCCAGGCGCGGACCGCCTCTGAATAGGGGCCCTGCACGTCTCTGCGACAGAGGAACTGTTTGGCGGGCACGGCCACGACGCCGGCGGGCAGCTTCGCCCCTTCGCCGGCCAGGAGGGCCTTCAAGCTGTCCACGCTTTCAGCCACATAGAAGAGCGGCTTGGCATCGAGGCCGGCCGGGCGTTGGACGACCGTCGCCGGCACGCCGATCAGCACGTCCGACCGGCCACGCTTGATGACCTGGTATACCTCGACGATGTTCTCAGGCTTATTCAGGGGGAAGGGGCAGTCGGGTGGCCATGCTCCAGCTCCAAAAAGGTCGCCGATGATGAAAATCGTGCTGTAATACTTGGGCAGCAGCCTGGCCGTGCCTTCGGCGGCGGTACGGTAGGCCTCCGGTGAAGCCAGCCACCCTTCACGGTTCGCGGGGAAGAGGCTCACCACGGCGGCCAGGAAGTGATCGCGACTGGCCTGGGTCAGGCGGCTGAAGTGTTCGGCCACTTTTGGGTCCGCCGGGCGTCCCTCGGGCGTGAAAAACCGGCCGTCGGGTGACAAATCGTTGATCGAAAAGCCGATGCCGTTGATTCCATGAACGACCCAGGGCTCAAACCTCGCGCGCAGCGCCGCCGGCTCCAGCGAGAGGCTGGACGGCTCTTCCAACTCCAGACCCCACAGGTCCATCGGCCACGGGCAGAGCAGTTTGCCGTTCCTGATTTTGAGCCAGTTGTCCGCGTTGGCCGGGATGGCCAGCAGCAGAACGCTCGCCAACAGCGTTAAGTGGAAGGGTCTCATCGGGTTTCCTCCTGGTCGTGAGGATACCCGTGTTCCGTGGCCTCGGGAAGAGAGATGCGCCCGAACGAAGATGTTCGAGGCCCCGGTCATGTGAGGGTGGCGTTGGCGCTCGGGGCTCAGCTTCCTTTGCGCTTCGGGCTCTGACAGGCGGGCAAGATGCCCGCCCCCCGACGCCGGTACCACACTTTGAGCCGGTGCTGCACCCGGATCGGTGAGGCTGGCTGGTCAAGCCGTTACCGGCTCGTCGCGTTCGATCCGCGGGGCGTCGCCCCAGAGCAGTTCGAGGTCGTAGTACTGGCGCTTGGCCGGTTCGAACAGGTGGATGACCACGTCCACGTAGTCGAGCAGCAGCCAGCTTGGCGAGTCATAACCGCTCACCCCGTAGGGCTTCTGGCCGACGCTCCGGCCGTACTCTTCGATGGTATCCGCAATAGCTCGCATCTGGCGGTCGGAGGTGCCGGTGCCGATTACGAAGAAATCCGCCACCGACGAGATCCCGCGCAGATCGAGAATGATCACGTCCTCAGCGTGCATCTCCTCAGCGATGCGCGCGGCGTGCTTCGCGAACTCCAGCCCGTTCACGAGGGGCTTGGGAGTTTCCCCGGCTTCCACGGCTTTTCTTTGCGCGCTTGTCTTCATATCACCTTACCTTTCGAACTGGCCGGGCATGCCCGCATGCTCATCCGCCCGAGTACAGGCGTGCGCGCATGACACCCGACGACCATCGGCCTTTCCCCAAAATAGAACGGAGAGAAGGACAGCCTGAGAAACGGGGGGGCAAGCGTCCGATCGGCCAAGGCCACGAGATCAGGCCGCCACTCAAGCCCGTCGCTCATGCTCTCCTTCTCTCCATGTCGTTGTCGTTTCTGTTCCTGAACTCTCCTCTTTCGCCGCGCCTTTTCCAGGCGCATTGATCAGCTTACCCGATCACCTGCCGGCGACTCAAGGAAAAATCCGCTTCTTCGGACTTTCCTGTTCCATACCCGCTCCAGTCTTATTATAGACCGGCCAGAAGCTCGCAAAGCTGCTTGCCCAGCGAGCCGCTGATGCGGGCCAGGGCCCAGACGCTGGCCGCGTTCTTGCCCAGCTCCACCTGGGAGAGCTGGGAGGTGGTCAGCTCCGAGCGATCGGAGAGCTGCCGCAGCGTCAGGCTCTGCTTGAGTCGCTCCTGGCGGATGCGCTGGCCGATGAGCCGGTTCAGCTCCTGCTCGTTGGTGTAGATCAGGCCCATCTCCTGGGAGACGCGCTCGACCGCCGAGAGGAGCTGCTCCTCGCGGAAGGGCTTGGTGATGTAGTCCCGGCAGCCCAGACGCATCGTCTCCGCCGCGGTCTGGACATCCGGATAGGCGGTCATCACCACCGGGGCCACCCGCGGGTCTTCGGCCTTGATCTTCTCCACCAGTTCCAGACCGTTAAGGTCGGGCATCTTGATGTCGATCAGGGCGATGTCAAAGGGGGTCTTGCGGACGGCCTGCAACGCCTGACGGGGCTGCGAGAAGGCTTGCACCTGATAGTCATGTTCCTGCAGGATCATGGCTACGGTCTTGCAAACCTGCGGATCGTCGTCAACAACCAGAACCTTAATGTGATGTCGTACTGCCATTGCACTCTCTCTGAAATACACTAGGGGTGTAAACTACTGCGGCTAATTGTAGCGTCTCTGGAATTAAAAGCCACTCCTGTGTTGCCGGCCGTTACCGGGGCACTGAAGTTCGGGCAACAATATATTAGGGTGTGGATCAACAAAATGGTTGCAGGAAAATTACCCTAAACTCATGTCCAAGAAGATAACGGGCGGATTTTCGTCACCTTCGGGCGGTTAATGATGAGGTGCCCTTGCTTGACTCACTTGGTTTCCCGTAATATCACGGCGACTTTATCCCGCAGACCGATGCGGCCCGCGGGCGACACGACAGAGAACCCTCCAATGGAGGCCTTCCCCTGATGCGAAAACGAAAGTTCAGGACCCGTCTTCTGCCGCCGGTGCTCATTGCCGCCAGCGTCCTGATCGGCCTCGGCTGTGGCGTGGTGAACCCGAACCTGCTGTCGGGTCCCTCCGCCGCCACCGGGGTGACCGGCATAGACGGCAACATCGTCATCATGGTCGTCAATAACACCACCGTCACGGCGCAGGCCAACGCGACGGTCACCAAGGAAAACGGTGGGCAGCTCGTGCTCAATATGCCGGTGGCGGCCAACGAGCATCTTGCGGTGGTGCAAGACTGCAGCGTGCGCACCATCCAGGTGGATTCAGCCAGTTATGCGGGGACCGCGGGGGCGGTGATTATTCCGGCCACGGTCTCGCCCATCCAGATGGGCCTGACGCTTCAATGCGGCGGCGTTGTTGTTATTTCGATCACCGGCGCCCCTCCAGGAGTCTTCCTGAATGTGCAGACCTTCTTCTGATATGAAACGAACGCTGATCGGTCTGGTCGTGGCGCTGTTGCCGGTGCTGACGGCCAGTTGTCTCAACCCGGATTTTGTGGGCCAGACGTTCGGTGGCCTGTATCCTTCCGCCCCCGGGGACGAGCCGTTCCTGCTGGTTCGGGTGGTGAACGACACGCTGGCCACCCTGGATGTGCCGATTTGGTACGATGACGGCACCGGGCCTCAGCCGTTCCTGTTCCGCGATATAACGCCCCAGGCCCGCGAGGCCGGTGTGTTGCTCGACTGGCCGGTGGCCCAGGTGAATGTCGGAAGCCTGGACACCCCGTTTGCCACCACCATCGTGGCCAGTCTGCCCGATGGGACTAATGTGCTGGTGGCCCCCAATCAGTTCCCGGCTCAGGCGGGGGTGGATTTCAACCGCGGCGATGCGCTGATCTACCGGTTTACGGCAGCCAACACCAACCCGGCCGCCATTACCGTGAGCATCGCCCGGATCGACGGTTCGACCCAGCAGGGTCCCTTCTCCCGCGCCGACACCTTCCGAACCGTCCGGCAACTGCTGCAGGTGGGGGACATCGGCACAGGCTTGAGCATCGGCAGCAGCTCGAGCCTTGGCGGGGGGACGAACACGGGCGGAACGAGCGGAACGGAGGGAACGGGCGGCACCGGCGGGACAGGCGCCGCGGGGGGCAGCGGCACGTAAACCGCGCCCGGTAATGGAATTATCGAAGGAGTCTGATGTATGTCTGCTCGACGATATGCGTTAGTCGCCATGGTGGGCGCGAGTGCGGTCATTCCGATCCTGGTGGGTGTGAGTTGTCCACCCCCGAGCGGGACGGGCATTTTCGGAATGGTGACGGACACTACCAACACCACCGTGTTGCCCGCCTGCGTGCCAGGGTTCGTGTGCGTCAGCTTCACCAACAGCACCACCATCCCGGTGAACGTGGCCTTGTATCGCCATAACGGGTTTGACGCGGCCAACAAGTGTGGGGCCACGAGTTCGTTCCAATGCTGCACCAACCCGAACTCGCAGGTCGCCTGCCCATGCCCCTGTGAGGGAGCTACAACCGGCGAATGCCAGCTTTCGCGCGACGATCTCTTCACCGGCTGCAGCCTCGATCCGCCGACGGCTAACCTGGATACCATCAATGGGGCGCAGACCGCCACCCTGGCCGTTGCCCAGTCGCTGGAAAAACGCGTGCGTTGTGGCGACGTGAAGACCCTGGGCGCCGCCGTTTCCAAGGCCGATCAGAGCCCCATCACCGATCCGGCGGATCAGAACGGCCCGGTTTATCGCGACGAACCCGGCGGCGTGGCCTGCGGCGGGACGGTGCAGTTCCTGGTGATCGATTTGAATCAGACCACGGCCGGCGGCACCACCGGCGAGGATCTGGTCACGCTGGCCATCCAAACCCAGTTCTCACGGTAGCCCCTGAGGGCACGGAGATTCTGGACCGCAGAGGCCGCAGAGATTTTGAGCCACAGAGGGCACAGAGTCCTCTGTGGCTTGTTTGTTCAGGTTTTGACCTTCCCGGCGTTGTTTTGCCAAGCCGTCTGTGGTGGGCTTCAGGAGAAGTCGTCCCCCGTACCGCCGAAATCGCCGCTGCCGGGCTCGCCGCCCGCGAAGTCAGTTCCGCCGCCGGAGTCGGCCTCGGCGCCGAAGTCGCCACCGGCTGTTCCGAAGTCACCGCCGCCCTGATCGGGGGGCGGCCCGCCGAAATCGCCGCCTGCCGTGCCGAAGTCTGAACCACTCTCAGGTGGACCGCCGGCCTGGCCTCCGGTGGTATCCCGCTCCTGGCCGCGTCGGCCCATGTAGCGGTCCGTTGCCCAGCCGCCGAGTATGCCGCCGAGCAGTCCGCCCAGGATGCCCCGGCCAAAGCCGCCGCCGCCACTCCATCCGCTCCCGCCGTATCCTCCCCCCTCAGCTCCGCCCATTGATGTACCGCTAAACCCGCCACGCCCGCCGCCGAATGCCCGGCGTGCCCGGCCCAGGCCGCGGACGAGCATAAATACTGCCAATGCGGCGATGCCCAGGCAGATCCAAGTTCCCGCGCCGCACGACCGGACTGTACCCTTGCCGCCGGGCAGCACGGGGCTTGGACCTTTCGGTTCCGGGGCGGCCGGCGTGCCCGGCCTGGCGGTCCCGGCTCCCGCCCCGGCGCCCGCCCCATGTGCCGGCTGGCTCTGGACCTGCGATTCGAAGAGTTGGATGGCGTCCAGCAGTGCAGCGTCGAATTGCCTCTGTCGAAAGCCTTTCAGCAGCAGGTTGTTGAGTTCACGTCCCTGCGCGTCGCTGATGGCTTGCCGGTTGCCTCGAGACCAGGAGGTCTGCAGGTGTTCGGGATTCTTCACGATCAGCACGTAAACCCCGCTGAGATCCAGCTTCTTGACCCGTTCCCCGGCCCATCGTTGGTAGAACTGCTCGCGGCTCATGCGCGCAAGCTCATCGCGCAAGGAGGCCGGGATCTCGGGGAACGTCTCAACGATAAAGTCCCTGCCGTATTCCTGCTTGATTCTGTTGATGTGCTGATCGGCTCTTCGCACGGTCTCCGGTTTGAAGAAGCCGGCATCATCCTTAACCCGCGGCTGCAGGGCCAACGCGGCAGCCGACGGGAGCAGAAGGGCGATCAGAATGGCCGGGCGGAGCGGGATTTGTGTTTCCATAATGAGGTACTCCTGCAGCAGTCCGTATCAGAAGCATATGCGGCCCGGGAAGTGTGTGTGGCAGCGAAAATCGCTTTTTTGCATGAGGTTCGGGGGGCTATATACTTAGGCGGCCGGTAAAGCTCCCATTTTGGAGACATCATAGTGACTGAACTGGAGTATTATGCACATGTTCCGCCGGGCACTCTGATTCCCCAGGTTGTGCATGCCATTGTCGAGATTCCCAAGGGCCGGCGCAGCAAGTTCGAGGTGGACAAGAAGACCGGCCTCATTCGCCTGGACAGATACCTCTATTCATCGAGCCACTACCCGGGCGACTACGGGTTCATTCCGCAGACCCTGGCGGAAGACGGGGATGCGCTGGACATCCTGGTGATGGTCAATGAGCCGACCTTCAGCGGGTGTCTGATCGAGGCCCGTGTGCTGGGGGTGTTCCGCATGCGCGATCAAGGCGCGAACGACTTCAAGATCCTGGGGGTGCCGCACACCGACCCCTTGTTCAACGAATATCAGGACCTCGAGGACGTCCCCAAGAACTTCCTCCGAGAAGTGGAGCACTTCTTCGCGACGTACAAGCTCCTCGAACACGTGCACGTGGAGGCGCAGGGCTGGTTCCCGGCGGCGGACGCCACGGCGGAGGTGCGCGCCTCCGTGGAACGCTACCACGAAACCCGGGCCCGCCGGCTGCTGGGTATGCACGACCAGCGCGATAACGAGAAGAAGCGATGACCACGCGGACGGGCGACTTCCGAATCGGCTTGCGGGCCGGCGTCAGCGAGTGGCAGCGTGACCTGCCCGGGCTGGCCCGTTGGGCGGTGGAGGCGGGCTTTGAGCTGCTGGAGTTGCCGGCGCGGTCGGAGAGCGGTGGATCTTGCCGGCCGGAATCGGGGCAGGAGGTCCGCTCGCCCGGTGTTGAAGATCTGAAGGCGGTCCAGGCGGCGGGAGTGGACGTGATCTGCGTGGATGTGCTGGACTGGCCGGCCCTGGTCAGCACGGACTCCGGCCGGCGCAAGGCGGCCGTGGACCGCAACGCGGCGTATTTTCATCTCATGGCCGCCCATGGCGTTCGCGTATTTCTGGCCGTGGCCACGCCGGAGGATCCCCATCATCCGCCGCGCAAGAATTTCGAGCTGGTTGTGGACAGCTATGGTCAGTTGGCGGAGGTGGCCGAGAAGCTGGGGGCCGTGGTGGTGCTGGAAGGCTGGCCCGGCGAGGGGCCGTATTACGCCAACCTGTGCTGCAACCCGGAGCAGTGCCGGGCGCTGCTCAAGGCGGTGCCGGGCAAGGGGCTGGGGCTGTGCTACGATCCGTCCCACCTGATCCGGATGGGCATCGACCACGCCCGTTTTCTGGAGGAATTTGCCACCCGCGTCGGGCATGTTCACGCCAAGGATGCGGAGGTGCTCACCGACAACCTCTACGAGGTGGGGCTCTATCAGCGGACGCTCACGGAGCCGCCGTGGGCGTTTGGCGAACTGGCCTGGCGCTACACCATTCCCGGGCATGGGGTGGCCCGGTGGCCGTACATCTTCCGGATGCTTCAGTTGGCAGGTTACAAGGGCTCGGTCAGCCTGGAGTTGGAGGACGCCGAGTTCAGTGGCTCGCCGGCGCTGGAGCAGACCGGCCTGCTGGCGGGGATGACCTACCTGCGCAACGCCTGAAGGTAATCACGAAAACACGGCTCAAGAGCCGTGGCACACAGGTCATGCCCTTGGCTGTCTCCTTCACACGGTTGACTGGCCAGGGTGGGGCATATCATCCTCCAGGGGCCGGAAGGGCCGGTTCCTGGACCAGCAAGGAGAATGTTCATGCCCGAACGCAAGGCGCAGGCTGTCTGGCAGCGGGGTCTCAAGGATGGGGAAGGAAGCGTGAAGCTCGGCAGTGGAGTCTTTGAGGGGCCGTATTCGTTCAAGACGCGTTTCGAGGAGACGCCCGGCACCAACCCGGAAGAGCTGATCGCGGCCGCCCATGCCGGGTGTTTTTCGATGGCCCTGGCCGCCGGCCTGGAGAAAGCGGGGCACAAGCCCGAACGGGTGGAGACTACGGCGACCGTGCATCTGGCGCGCGAGGGAGAAGGTTTCCGCATCAGCCGCATCGATTTGCACACCACCGCCCGGATTCCCGGTTTGGACGAAATGGTCTTCCGCGAGCAGGCTGACAATGCCAAGTCGAACTGCCCGGTATCCAAAGCCCTGGCCGCAGTGCCGATCCACCTGGATGCCAGGCTGGTCAAGTGAGTCAGTGGAGTGCGGTGGCGTCAGGGCGTTGGGGGCTATCCGATTGCGCGGTCCGGTGATGCGGTTTCCGTGGGCTTGCTCACCATTACCGATTCCGTTTCGCAAGAATCATCAACTGGCCGGCCACCCCTTGCGGGTGACAGATTTCCGATAGCTTGCCAAGGTGTGTGCAAGTCGCGAGAATAGTCCTTCCAGCCGGGCGGCGCGGATTGCCGGCCGGCACGGTTCCTTCCGACGGAGTTGAGGCACCATGAGGCGAATCATTTGTGGTTGTGTGGCCTTTGCGGTCCTGATGTTCTCGAACGTGAACGCACCTGTCTTCGCGGCCGAGGCAGCCGATCCGGCCGTTGGCCGCTGGGATATTACCCTCGGCGACGGCCCCACGCCCTGCTGGCTGGAGATCACCAAGCGGGACGGTCAGTATGCCGGCCGGTTCCTGTACATCTCCGCCAGCGTATTTGAGCTGAAGCAGGTCAAGGTGGACGGCAATAAGGTGGAATTCGAGTGCACGGGCGTCAAGGGCGGCGGGCCGGGTCACACCTTCATCGGCACAATCGAGGGCGACACCATTACTGGCACAGTGGTGCCGAAGAATGGCGAAAAGATGAAGTGGACCGCACGGCGCTTTGTGCCGCGGATCGATCTGACGGGCACGTGGACGATTGAAGGCCAGGACAATGCCACGCTTCGCTTTCGTCAGCGGAACGATCGGATCATGGGCGTGCTCCTCCAGAATAGCCCGACGCGCCTGACCGACATCAAGCTTGATGGCTACGCGCTCCAGTTCACCGCCGGCGATAAGCAATGTGCCGCCAGAGTGAAAGGCGACGTTCTTGAAGGCACTCTGGGTGATGCCAAGTTTACCGCTAAGCGTCAGCGCGAATGGGGAGAGCCCATCGAGCTGTTCAACGGCAAAGACCTCACCGGCTGGAAACCGCTGGGCGATCCCGCGAAATTCAATTGGAAGGTCGTTGACGGCATCCTGCACTGCGATGGCCGGGCCGCCAACATCGTCACCGAAGAGACTTTCGGCGATTTCAAACTGCATGTCGAGTTCAAGGTGCCGCAGGGCGGCAACAGCGGCGTGTATCTTCGCGGCCGGTATGAGATCCAGGTGGCCGACAGTCACGGTCGGCCGCCCGGCGAGCACGATTGCGGCGGCCTCTACAGTCGCCTGGCTCCCAAAGAGAACGCCAGCAAGCCTGCCGGCGAGTGGCAGACGTTCGACATCACGCTGATCGATCATTACATGACCGTCGTGTGGAACGGCAAGCTGGTCCACGACAATGTCGAGATCGAGGGCATTACCGGCGGGGCGATCGACAGCAAGGAGAACGAGCCTGGCCCCATCTATCTGCAGGGCGACCACACCTCCATCGACTATCGCAAGATCACCCTCACGCCGGCCAAGGCGCCGGTCGAAGGCCAACGCCGGGGACGAAGCAGGTAACGCTTGTCGCCCTGGAGAAGCGCCCGGCGGGATTCGCCGGCGACTTTCGCCAGACGACGTTTGGAATGATCAGGTTGCATCTGAGGGATGGACGCCTGCCGGTGTTCCATCCCTCCGTCCTGTTTTGGAGATGGGGGGTGGGTTTCCAGGACCGCAATCCGAGAGCCGGGAATGCACATCCTCAATCTGAGCATTTTGCCCAGGTGCCGACCGGGCCGATCTTAAATCAATATACAACAAGACTTTACGCTGGCCTGTGCGGTCGGCGTGTTGGGATACCCGAACACTTGCCAAACTTTGGCTCGTGAGCTATATTACTGGAAGCCGATAATTGAGTCTCTAACCTCTTGTAAGGAAAGGATGCCATGAGCCAGGACACCACCGCCAAGCGCGATCAGGCCGCCCTTGAACGCACCCTTCAGCAGATCGAGAAGAGTTTCGGCAAGGGTGCGATCATGAAACTCGATGAGAAGAGCGTCACCGTGCGCGAGGGGCTTAGCACGGGGGCGCTGTCGCTGGATCTTGCGCTGGGGGGCTATGGCATTCCCCGCGGCCGGATCGTCGAGATGTTCGGCCCTGAGTCCAGCGGCAAGACCACGCTGGCCCTGCACGTGGCCGCCAGTGCCCAACGGGCCGGCGGCGTGGCCGCGGTGGTGGATGCCGAGCATGCTCTCGACCCCACCTGGGCCCGCAAGTGCGGTGTCAAGCTCGAGGAACTGCTGGTCAGCCAGCCGGACACCGGCGAGCAGGCCATGGAGATCGTCGAGATGCTGGTCCGCTCCAACGCGGTGGATTGCATCGTGGTGGACTCGGTGGCGGCCCTGGTGCCCAAGGCCGAACTGGAAGGCGAGATGGGCCAGCAGCATGTGGGCCTGCAGGCCCGGCTTATGAGCCAGTCGCTGCGCAAACTCACCGGCGTGATCGCCAAAAGCAAGTGCATTGTCATCTTCATCAACCAGATTCGCGACAAGATCGGCGTCATCTACGGCAGTCCGGAGACCACCCCCGGCGGGCGGGCCCTGAAGTTCTATGCCTCGATCCGCATCGATATTCGCCGGGTCACGACCATCAAGGATGGTGATGTCTCCATTGGCAATCACGTCCGCGCCAAGGTGGTTAAGAACAAGGTGGCCGCACCCTTCAAGCAGGCCGAGTTCGACATCATGTTTGACGGCGGCATCAGCACGGAGGGCGATCTGATCGATCTGGCCGCTAACGAGGGCGTCATCGAGAAGACCGGCGCGTGGTTCAGCTACGGCCAGGTTCGCATCGGCCAGGGCAAGGAGAACGCCAAGCAGTTCCTCAAAGACAACCCCGAACTGATGGAGGAGATCCGCAAGGCCATCCTCGCCAAGTGGGCGGCCGCTCACGCCGTGCCGGGCACCAATGGCGAAAGCAAGCCCGCCGCCCAGGCTCCCATAACCGGCGAAGCCAGAAAACCTGTTGAGGCGGCTGCCAAGGCGGAGAAACCCGGGAAAGCCGAGAAGCCGGAAGCCAAATCGCCCGTCAAAGAAAAACCCGCTCCGCCGAGGTTCGCGAAAAAGAAATGAGCCGTGGGCTTGAAGCCCACGCAGCATTGCGATTCCGGGGGGCGGGCATCCTGCCCGCCTTCTGGTGTGGCACCGACGTCTCGCTCATGTCAGGACAACCGGGCATCTTGCCCGTGCGCAACTGAGGGAATGGAATGATTCCGCCCTTCGATGACTCCGGCGTCCTGCCGCCAGGCATTCATCCGGCCACGTTGGACGAGATTGAGGCCTGCTTCGGACGTAGATCGGAGCTTCGCAGGGTACAGATGGAATCCATTCGCTGGATGGTGGATCCGCCCCCCGCAAGGACTATTCTTCAGCCGTCGGGGTCCCCGCCGGCTGCGTCGCCGTCGTTATCCGTTCTGCTAATGCCGCTGCTATTCCCCGCACCCATTCGTCCGTATCGCTCTCGGCCATGCGCTGCAGCACCGGCAGGAACTTCTCGCGGTGCTGGTCCGCCAGCATGCGCACGGCCAGGCCGCGCACCAGCCAGTGCGCATCGCTCAGCAGCCGGGTGGCCGTCTGCGTGGCTGCGGAATCCAGCGAGAACCAGCGCATGCACTCGGCCAGCCGGGCGCGGACCTGCCAGTCGGCATCTTCGGCTCGGGCCAGGATGGCGCGTTGCACCAGCGGCGCATCGATCGGCTGAGCGCTGTAGCGCAGCCGCCCGGCGGCCAGGTGCTGATGCTCGGCCAGCAGCATCGAGAGCAACTCCAGCGCGGCGATCCGCTCCGACACGTTCTGCGACTGCGACTGCCGGATGACGTTTTGCACTTGGTCGGGCGTGGCCCTGAAGGCCGAACGCCGGAAACGCAGCGGCGGAGCGGTGAACCCACCGATGGACGGCACCCAGGCTTCGCGCCCGTCGGGCAGGTCCAGCCGGACCGGTGACAACACGCCGGCCACTTCCACCTGCTGGGCGGCCTGCGGCGTGCCGATCATGGACGCACGGATGGGGCCGACATCGAGCGTCCAGGTCTGCTCGATGGCCTCGCCGGGCGCCAGCCGCAGGCGTTGATGTAGCGACAGGCTCAGCGTGGGGCCGCTGGTGCGTTCCTGGTCGCCGCGGGTGGTGATCGAACAGAGCAGGTCGGGCACCAGCATGCGCTCGGTGCCGAGCGTAATGGGAAACGTCCCGACGTTCTTGAGCCGCACGGTGCAACGCCAGGGCTCGCCCGGGGGCAATTCCGACGCCGGCATCTGCCAGGTCAGCGAGAGGTATTTGCTGGGATTAAATGGGTAATCCAGCACCGCCCGGGGGAAGGCCGCCAGCATGGCCCGGGCCTCGGACGGAGCGGGCCGCGTACCCGGAGCCGGACGGGTGGCGGGGGTGGGACGCTCGCCGGCGGGGTTGTTACCGGCCACAAGCGCCTGCAAACGGTCCGCGTGCTGGTACCAGGGCTCGGCCTCCCCGACCATGCCCCAGGACATCAGCAAATCGGCGACCGCCAGTGCCTGGGAGGCATCGGCGGGATCGAGCACCATACCCGCCAGCGCCCACTCAAGTTGCAGGGAGGGCGTCTGCGGCGTTTGCAGAATCTCATCGAGCAGCCGGCGGGCGGCGAAGTTCATCCGGTAATCCGTCAGTGCCGCTTCGGCCTGCTCCTGGGCCTGGACACGTTCGCCGCGATTCCAGTGGAACTCCGCCAGGCGGCGGCGAAGATCGCTGCGCACCTCGCGGGGCCACTGCCCGGCCTCACGCAGTGTCGTCCGGCAGAATTCCGCGCGCGCCTCGGCGGTCTGCAGGGTGTTCATCGAGAGCTCGATCCAGCGCAGGGCGGTGACGACGTCATCGGGCGCCCGGCGGATATACTCGCGCAGCGCGTTCCGGGCGTCGGCCGGACGCGCCAGGGCTGCCAGCATGTCGGCCTGCCAGTACCAGGGCTCAGCCAAAGCCGGATCCACGCGCGCGGCCGCCTGCATCAACAGCAGCGTGATGCGCGCGTCGGCATCCGTGGCCGAGGCCTGCTGCGAAAGCGGGTAGTCGCGACCCAGGTGCACCAGCCATTCACCGGCTGGCAACGGTTCGGCGGCGGCCACGGCCGCCAAGAGAACGGACAGGAATGGGAACGCACTCTTTGGCATGGGTGACATCCTATGTTCAATAATTCTTTATCGGCCAAAGGGTAATGGGTTCCCCAGATCCCGCCAAGTAATCACCCCAGGCAGGAGACGAATGGAATTGAGCCCGAAGCGCCAGCGAGGGACTGACCAGCACCGCCCACACGGCAGTGGCACACAGTCCTTCTCACTTCTCAGTTCTCAGTTCTCATTTCCAGCAGTCGCCACCGTCTGCGGCTCGGTAAACTCCAGCAGGCCTTCGACTCCGCCTTCCCGTCCGAAGCCGGACTGCTTCATGCCGCCAAACGGCGCTTCTGGCGTCGGCCCGCTGCCGGTGTTGACGCCCACGTGGCCGAAGGCCAGCCTGGCGGCCACGCGCTCGGCCCGGGCGGCATCGCCCGTAAACACATAGGCGGCCAGGCCGTAGGGCGTACTGTTGGCTGCCTCGATCACCGCCTCCTCGGCGGAACGCCCACCTCGCCCCATCGGGGGGCAGACCTCTTGCTCGCCTATCGGAGGGCGGGCATCCTGCCCGCCTTCTCGTTTGGCACCGGCGTATCGCCGGTGCGGCAGGCAGGTCTCTTCGTCGCCCTCGTCATCGAAGCAGCTCACCGCAATCACCGGCCCGAACGTCTCTTCCCGGCAGACCAGCATCTCCGGCGTGATGCCGGTCAGAACGGTCGGGGGATAGAACGCGCCCCAATCCTGCTCCGGCCGGCGGGCCTGTCCGCCAACGATCAGTCTGGCCCCGCGCTGAACCGCATCCTGCACGTGGGCGGCCACCTTGTCGAACGCATCCCGGTTGATCAGTGGTCCGATGTCCGTATCCGGTTCAAGTCCGTTGCCCACCTTGAGCTTGCGCACCCGCTCTGCGACCGCATCCACAAAAGCGTCATGAATCCGCCGGTGCACGTAGACCCGGTTCGCGCACACGCAGGTCTGCCCGCCGGCGCGAAACTTGTTGGCGATGAGATGGTTCGCGGCGGCCTCGATGTCCGCGTCTTCGAATACGATGAACGGTGCGTTGCCGCCGAGTTCCAGGGCCAGCCGCTTCACGTGCGGGGCCACAGCCGCCATGAGCTTCTTGCCCACCTCGGTGGATCCGGTGAAGCTGATGATGCGCACGGCCGGATGTTCGCAGAAGACCTGGCCGATGGGGCTGGCCGGGCCGATGACCAGGTTGACCATGCCGGCCGGCACTCCGACGCGCTCGGCGATGGCCACCGCGGCAATGGCGGACAACGGCGTCTGCGAGGCGGGCTTGATCACGATTCCGCAGCCGGCCCCGATGGCCGCCGAAAGCTTCTTGGCCAGCATGGCCAGCGGGAAATTCCAGGGCGTGATCAACCCGGCCACCCCCGCCGGCCGGTGGTGTACCGTCCAGCGGCATCCGCGGACGGTCTGCGGCAACGCATGCGGCCGGAGATGGTCGAGGCTCTCTGCACAGGTCTGGAAGAACCCGGCGGAATACTCCACCTCGCCGATGCCTTCCTTGAGCGGTTTGCCGTGCTCCAGGGTAATGATCCGGCCGAGCTCGTGCCTGGCGGCGAGTATCTGCTCGGCCATCGCAGTCAGCCAGCCCCGCCGTTGCTCCAGCGTCGTGCCGGCCGCAAGAAACCGGTCGGCGGCCTCAACTGCCGCAACCGCCTCTGCCGGGCCCATGACCGGCACTTCGGCCAGAAGTTCGCCGGTCGCCGGGTTGATGATGGGGGCGCGGTCCGCCGCCGAATCAGGTACCCATCGGCCGGCAATGAATCCGCATGTCTGCGGCAAGAACGCTGAAGCGAGCATGTATAAACTCCCCGGAGGGTATGGAGGGTATCCTGTGTCATTATAAACACCCGGTGGGGCATGATGGGGCTTCTGCCGGGTTTCACAAGTACCTCTCAGGTGGGGCTGGCACGGGGTTTGCTTCTGGAGTGGTACGTTACGGTCTGCGCCTTCCCGGCCGGGCTATTTCCCCCCATACGGCGGGCATATGCCCCGTTGGAAGGGCTTCCCTCCGGTCGGTCGGCCGATGGGGGGATGCCCCCCGAACCTGCGGGCCGGTCGGCCGTGGGGGCTTGACCCGGGAGCTACCTCGAAGATACTGAACCGCTTTCGAACAAGGCGGCTGTCTTAGAAGGAAAGGAACCAGGAAACTATGCCACTGATGACCACCAAGCCGATGTTTGACCTGGCCTATACCGGCGGGTTCGCGATCGGCGCGTTCAACGTCAACAACATGGAAATCACCCAGGGCATCATCGAGGCCTGTGCGGCTGAGAAGGCCCCGCTGATCCTCCAGATCTCCAAGGGTGCCCGCAAGTACGCCAACATGCGTTACCTGCGGCACATCATCAATGCGGCGGTCGAGGATCACCCCGAGCTGCCCATCGCGATCCACCTCGACCACGGCGACACCCTTGAGCTCGTGCAGGGCTGCATCGCGGACGGCTTCACCAGCGTCATGATCGACGGCTCGCACCACCCCTACGAAGAGAACGTCAAGCTCTCCAAGAGCGTCGTGGACGCCGCCCATGCGGCCGGCGTGACCGTCGAGGCCGAACTCGGCCAGCTCGGCGGCATCGAAGAGGAAGTGGTCGGCCTCGATGCGGACGAGTACGAGAAGAACATCCACAAGTTCCTGACCGACCCCGACCAGGCCGCCGACTTCTGGAAGCGCACCGGCATCGACAGCCTCGCCGTCGCCATCGGCACCAGCCACGGGGCCTACAAGTTCAAGAACGAATGCAAGCTCGCTTTCGACCGTGTCGAGCAGATCATGAAGACCTGCCCCGGCCTGCCGCTGGTCATGCACGGCAGCAGCTCCGTCCCGGCCGAGTACGTCGATCTGATCAACAAGTACGGCGGCCAGATGCCCAACGCCAAGGGCGTGCCCGAGGAGCAGCTCCACCTGGCGGCCACCAAGTACGGCGTGTGCAAGGTCAACATCGACTCCGACCTGCGCCTGGCCCTGACCGCCAAGATCCGCGAGGTCTTCGCCACCAAGCCCGGCGAGTTCGACCCGCGCAACTATCTCGGCCCCGGCCGCGAGGCGATCGTCAAGATCGTCAAGAGCAAGGTCCAGGCCCTCAACTGTGCCGGCAAGGCCGAAGCCGTTCTCAAGCAGTGGGAGAAGCTTGGCCGGCCGGTGCCCAAGTACTACCAGGGCTGAGGCCGCGGGAAGTAAGCGGCTGTCTCACGGCTGCGGGTCGTCAGTCAGTGGGCAACGCTTCGCGCCACCTGTAATGATTAGGCCGGGTACCTGGCGAAAGCCGGGTCCCGGCCTTCTGTGTTGTTACGACCGGCCTCTGTGCCGGTCGTTTCCCGTGTAGCGACCGGGCTCCATACCGGCCGTTGTGGGCAACAACGAAAGTGTAGCGGCCGGGCTCCGTACCGGCCGTTTTCTGTTGTGGTGGCCGGGCGGGGTCTCCGGCGAATGCTGGGTGCGGGGCGGGTTAGCGGCCGGGCTCTGTACCGGCCGTTCTCCGTTGTAACGATCGGGCTCTGTACCGGCCGTTCGCGTTATGGCGGTTACGCTTCGTACCGGCCGTTCTTGCTCCGGTGCCGCACCCGGGGTGCGCAAGGTCACGCATGGTCGATAAGCTACCTCAAGCGCCTGAGATCACACACGGATCTGAAGGATCTGAGGCTGTCGCAAGAGCCTGTCCGGGAAGATGTGGCAGCAGGCAGGGTGGGGTCGGTGGCTCGCGCGGAGCAGGCGCAACGGGGGCGTCGATGCCGCCGGGGGCTGCCGAAATAAACCCTAAGTGCCTGTTGTAACGGTGCTTACCTGGGCGGCGAGCAGCAGGGCGTTGGCGATATTCTGGGCGATGTCGAAGATGCCCTGCAGGATGGTGGTCAGCAGCAGCACGTGGCGTTCGTTGCCGGTCCCCGGCTGCGGCTGGGCGCCGCCGTGGTTCTGCAGGACGGAAACCATGCGCTCCCGGTGCCGGCTGATCGCGCTGGTGACCACCAGCCCCGGCCGTCGGGCGGCGATGGCCCCGCCGGTGACCCGGTCATTGGGGTAGAGAACATCGCCTGTCTGCTGGGCCAGGGCCACCCCCGAACCCATCAGCATCGGGGCGAACAGGAAAAACAACTTCAGGCCGGTGCTGCGTGTCATGTCAGGACTCCCACTTCTGCCGGAGCATTATACCTGTTTCGGCCGCCAGCGCCGCGGGGTGCAAACCGCCCGGGCGGGGGTTTGGTAGAGGATTGGGTTGAGGCGGCCGGGTGTATCACGGGGGGCGGGCATCCTGCCCGCCTCCAAGGCGTGTAAGATGCACGCCCCCTGGGGCCCGCGTCACCCCGGCACAAAGAATTGCCCCATCCATGGCCGGCTTTGGGGGTACACGGGCCGGGTGCCATGGCCACACGACCATACACGGGCGGGTGGCCATGCTGGAGTCAAACAGCGTCAGGCGTGTTCACCCGCGGCCGGGAAACCAAATGGTATTCGCAGGGCCGTAGGGGGCCACGTGTGAACATGGCACCCGACGCTGGGAGCAGACTTCCAGTGTGCCCCGTTATTGGCTACCGGGGTGTTCGCGGTTTCAGTGGTAAACGGCGGAATACCGGCCGTTGAGGCTCAGGCCGTGGGATCACCGTTGGACTCGGAATCCTGACCCTCGTTGTCGGGCGAGTCCGTGGCCTCTTCGTCCGGCTGGGCGGGGGTTTCCTGGCCGGCGTCTGTCACTGCCGTGCCGTTGGCATCCTCCGCCGCGGCGTCGCTGGTGGCCGAGGTAGACGCACCTTCAGAGCCGTTGGTGCCGTTGTCGGCCTGGGCCGACGTGCTGTCAGACCCGTTGGCTCCGTTCGTGCCGTTGGCCTCGGTGGTCTCCTCGTCCTCTTCCGGGGCGATCTTGGCCACGGCCACGACTTTGTCGTCTTCCTCCACGCGCATCAGCCGGACGCCCTGGGTGGCCCGGCCGATTTCGCGCAGTTCGCCCAAGCCGGTTCGCAGGCAGATGCCCTTGGCCGAGATAAGCATGAGTTCGTCGGTGTCGGTGACGCTCTTGAGGGCGACCACTTTGCCGTTGCGCTCGGTGGTCTTGATGTTGATGACGCCCTTGCCGCCCCGGCGGGTCTTGCGATATTCGCCGACCCGGGTGCGCTTGCCGTAACCGTTTTCACAGACGGTCAGCAGCGAGGCGTCCTCATTGGTGACGACCATGTCCACCACGACGTCACCCTCGCGCAGCTCGATGCCCTTGACGCCGTGGGCCTGCCGGCCCATGGCCCGCACGTCCACTTCGTCAAAGCGGACGGCCATGCCGTTGCGGGTGCCGAGCACGATTTCGTCCTCCCCGCTGGTCTGTCCGACGCCGATGAGTTCATCGTCGGGGTCCAGACTCATGGCGATGATGCCGTCGGAGCGCGGCCGGCTGAACGCGGCCAGCGGCGTCTTCTTGACCACGCCCTTGGCCGTGGCGAAGAACACGAACCGCTCCTCGAACGCGCGGACCGCGAGCACGGCCTTATGCGTCTCGTTGGGCAGCATCTTGATCAGATTGGCGATGGCCCGGCCGCGGCTGGTGCGCGACATGGCCGGAATGTCATAGACTTTGAGCCAGTAGACGCGCCCGCGGTTGGTGAAGAACAGCAGGTAATCGTGCGTGCTGGCCGCGAACAGGTGTTCGAGGAAATCGCCGTCCTTGGTGTCGCTGCCTTTGACGCCCCGGCCGCCGCGGCCCTGCCGGCGATAGGCGTCCACCTCGACGCGCTTGATGTAGCCGTCGCGGGTGATGGTCACGATGACCTGCTCGTCGGGGATGAGTTGTTCCATCTGGAAGGCGGTCACTTCCCCGGCGAACTGGGTGCGGCGCTCGTCGCCGTATTTCTCCTTCATCTCGTAGAGGTCTTCGCGGATGATATCGAGCACCAGGGCCTCATCGCGCAGGATGGCCTCGTAGCCCTCGATCTCCTCGCTGAGCTTGACGTATTCCTTGGCCAGCTTCTCCATTTCCAGGCCGGTGAGCCGCTGGAGCTGCATGGCCAGGATGGCGTCGGCCTGGGTGCCAGTGAGCATCTGGTCGGCGGCGGTCGCCCGGCGGACGAAGGCCTCCGGCAGCATGCGCACGAAAGCGTTGTGCTCGTCGAGCCGCAGGCCGCGGGCCATCAGCCGCTGCTTGGCCGTCGGCGGGTCGGGCGATTGCTTGATCAATTCGATAATCGCGTCGATATCGCCCACCGCGAGGATCAGACCCTCGACGATGTGGGCCCGCTGGCGGGCCTTGCGCAGCAGGAACGCGGTCCGCCGCCGGATGACGTCCTTGCGATGATCGATGTAAACATCGATCATGCCCCGCAGGTTCAGCAGCTTGGGCTGGCGGTTGATGACCGCGATGTTCATCACCGTGTAGTTGCTTTGCAGCGGGGTGAACTGGTAGAGCTGGTTGAGGACCACGTCGGCGTTGGCGTCGCGCTTCAGCTCGACGACCAGGCGGGTGGAGGCTTTGCGGTCGGACTCGTCGCGCACGTCCGCCACGTCGTCCATCTGCCCGCTCTTGACGCATTCGACGATCCGGTCGTGGATGGTCGAGCGCAGCACCTGGTAGGGGATCTCGTCGATGACGATGAGGGTCTTACCCTTGTATTCCTCGGTGTGGGTCTTGCCGCGGATGGTGATGGTGCCCCGGCCGGTGCGATAGGCATCCTCGATGCCGCGTCGGCCGCAGATAATGCCGCCGGTGGGGAAGTCCGGCCCGGGCAGAACCTCCATCAGCTCTTCGACGGTCACGTGCGGGTTATCGATCACCTTCACGATGGCATCGGCCATCTCGCGCAGGTTGTGCGGGGGAATATTGGTGGCCATGCCCACCGCGATGCCGGTCGTGCCGTTCACCAGCAGGTTGGGAAACTTGGCCGGCAGCACCACGGGCTCTTCGAGCCGCTCGTCGTAGTTGGGCTCGAAGTCCACGGTCTCCATGTCGATGTCGGCCATCATTTCATGAGCCGGGGCCGCCATGGTGGCCTCGGTGTAACGCATGGCCGCCGGGGGGTCGCCGTCGATGGAGCCGAAGTTGCCCTGGCCCTTGACCAGCGTGTAGCGCATGGACCAGTCCTGGGCCATGCGGACCAGCGTCGGGTAGATCACCGCCTCGCCGTGGGGGTGGTAGTTGCCCGAGGTGTCGCCGGCGATCTTGGCGCACTTGAGCGGCTTGGTGCGCGGCCCGAGCTTGAGGTCGTTCATGGCCACGAGGATGCGCCGCTGGGACGGCTTGAGCCCGTCGCGCGCGTCCGGCAGGGCGCGCGACATAATTACGCTCATCGCGTAGGTCAGGTACGAATCCTGAAGCTCTTCAACGATGGACCGGTCGCTGATGGTATTTTTCGGGGGGGTCGGGATGTCAGACAATTCAGTTTCCTCAAAGGGCCTAACGGCCTCGGCATTGCATCTGTGAGCTCGAAATTATAGTTGAATGATGGGCTTCCGGCAAATCTGAGACTGGATGCAAGCCCTTGCTAAATGGCAACTTAAATAATGCTCTGAGCCAAAGTTTTGTGGGGGCCGGATGCCGGTGCGGATTTACCTGGACAATGGCGGTTCCAGCCGCCCGTTTGACGGCCAGACCCATCTGTGAGTTTGGCTGAGGACTGAAGTTGGGCTGTGGGTTTAGCAGTGAGTGTGAGATGGGAAGAAGGGCGGAAAGCGGACGCGAATCATAATCTCAATCTTGCCCTTACTCTATACTCGTAGTCCTAATCCTTATCTTGCTCTTTCTCCTTCTCTCAAGGCGGAAGGGAGCAAGAGAAAGAGAAGGACCAGCGAGCGTCAGGCGATAGTCATTGAACTACTTGCCGTCCGCCTCCCGGCAGATCTGTTCCACCTGACGTTGCAGTGACGGATCGGCCGTCTTGATCGCCTCGCGCAGTACGGCCAGCGCGGCCTTGTCCTTGCGGTCGGCAAGCGCTCTGGCCAGCAGAATCTGCGACTCCGGGGGCAGCCGGTCAGCGCGTCCCGCAAACACGTCCAAGTCTGCCTCGGCGGGCAGTTTGCGGATCAGGCTGATGGCCAGTACCTGCAAGCTCCTTTCGCTGCTGGTCAGGGCCTTGAGCAGCAGTCTGTCGGCGTCTCCCGGCCTGACGGTCATCAACCCGCGCAGGCTGGCCAGCCGGATGGGCAGCGGCAACGCCGGAGAATACAACCGGCGGTAAATCTTCAAGGCCTCAAGTTTACGGCCATCGGCCAGGAACTTCTCAGCGCAGGCCAGGAAGGCGTCCAAAAGGGCCGGCTGATTGGCCGCGGAGGCGCCGGGCAGGGCGGCCTGCAATGCGGCCACGGCATCCTCGCCGCCGATCCTGCCCAGTGCGGCGGCGGTGGCATTAACCAGGGTCGCATCCGAACTCTTCAGCAAGGGGGTCAGGACGGCGACGGCTTCCGCAGCGCCCCGATTGGCCAGCGAAGCCACAATGCCCTGCCTGGTCTGGCCGGTGGTTTTCTCGAGCGCATCGATCAGGGCCTGGCCCGCCTCGGGAGCGGGAATGCGTTCCAGGGCCAGCCGGGCGGCGTCAGAGAGGTTCACGTCTTCCAGCAACGCGGCGATGGCCGGCACCTGTTCGGCGGTACCCACCTGGCTCAGTTGCCCGCACAGGAACGCCTTGGCCTCCGGTGCGGCCGGCGACTCGAGCGCGGCGGCCAGCTTGGTGGCCAATTCGTGCCGGCGGGCGTTGGCCGATACGCCCTGCAGCGAGGCCATGGTGATGGTCAACTGCTCGAGGACAAACAGTGGACGGCGCGACTGCCCGTGCGCGTAGCCGGCAGCCGCCTTGACGGCCGCGTCCACGTCCACGCCCACGACGCTTGCGGCCGCCGCACTGAAGGGCCAGTCGTCAGCCATGGGAATGGTTACCTCGCCGGTGGCGGCCCATTCCGTGCTGCGCAGCATCAGCGTTTGGAATGCCGGGTTGCTCATGGCGGGCACGTCATGGCCCAGCAGCAGGTTCACGCCCCGCCCCTGGCCCAACTGCGTGGTGATGAGCATGGGCTCGTAGCGCGACGTGCCGTTGAACTGGCCCTCGGACCAGGCCTCGGCGAGGAGGTGATGTTCGGCCTCGGTCATCTTGACCATCTTCTGGTACAGCTCGTCGGTGATCCAGAAATCGGGGAGGCCGCGGGTGATGGGGTGCGACTGATCGCGGATGACCACTTTGAACGTGTGGTAGGTCGTATGGCTGGTGTGGTTCAGCTTCCAGGTCAGGCCGGAGATGGTCTGGAAATCCTCCCAGTCGTTGCAGGCGGCCGATGCGGCGTGGAACGAGACCATCCCCTTGCCGGCCCGGATCGCGGCGGAGAAGGCTTCCTTGCCCTCGGCTGTCCATGGCCCGCCGGTCATGATCGGGTGGCAGGTCCAGTTGCTGACGATGACGTCGCATTTGGAGAAGGTGTCGGCGGTGATCCGGCTCACGTCCTCGACGATCCCCACCACCTGGAACCTTCCGGAACGGTTGTACATCTTTTCGAGGAAGGGCGTGGTGGTTTTGCAATCATGGACGGTCTGGCCGCTGAGGATCAGGACGCGAATGGGCTTCTGATCGGCCTGCGCCTCGCGGGCCGTGAACGGAGCAGTGGCCAGAAGGGCGGGGAGAATGGGGGCAATTTGTGTATTCATCATGGCGGGTCCGTAGTTCTCAGTTCTCAGTTTTCAGTTCTCAGTTCCTGGCATCCAGACTGCCGCACGTCCGAGGCATGGTCCCTTCTGAACCCTGAACCCCGAACCCTGAATCCTCTACAAGTGCCACGGCGCCCGCATGGCCCGCTTCATCCGCCGGTTGGCTGCCTCGTCGTCAGGGAACCGCTCCTGTTGGGGGTCCCAGCGCAAGGGCCGGCCGAGGCGCATGGCAATGTCCGCGAGGTGGCAGATGGTCTCCGTGCGAACGGCCACATCGATGTTGCAGATGGGCTGCTCACGGGTGCGCATGCAGTCCAGCAGGTTCTGTTGGTGCTGCATGCTGACCGGCAGATGGATCTCGTCGGGGCGGAACTTCTCCTTAAGCAGTGACTTCGGATGCGCGTCCATGCCGTTGCGATCGACGTGAACCCAGCCCTCGGTTCCTTCAAAGAGAACGCCGTGCTTGTTGGGCCCGCCGTCGCTGGTGTAGTGCATGGTCACACCGTTGGCGTACTTCATCCGGCAGTCCCAGTTGAGGGCGGTGTCGCACAGGGCGTCAGCCGCGGGGAACACGCCGGAGCCTTCGATCTCCACCGGGCCGGTCAGTTCGGTGTCGTTGCCCCACTGGGCGATGTCCACGTGGTGAATGCCCCAGCCGGCGATATATCCCAGTGCGTAATCGCTGTTGTGGTACCAGAAGGGGGTAGCCACGCGCCGGGGCGTGTACGGTGCTGCCGGAGCCGGCCCCAGCCACATCTCGTAATCGAACCCCTCCGGCACAGGGGCGGTCGTGTACTTGTCCTTCCCGGTGCGCTCGGCGAAGCCCGACGGGGCGGAGACTTTGATGCTCTTGAGCTGCCCGATCCGGCCATTGCGCACCAACTCGCAGGCGGACCGGAATTGGGGCATGGAGCGCTGCTGCGTGCCGAACTGGAACAGCCGCCCGTAGCGGTGGGCCGTCTCGCGCAGGATGAAGGCGTCATGCAGGCTCAGCCCCAGGGGTTTCTCCACGTACACGTCCTTGCCGGCCCGCACGGCCGCCAGCGCATGCAGCACGTGCCAGTGGTCGGGCGAGGCGATCAGGACGCAGTCGATGTCCTTGCGGGCGAGCAGCTCGCGGAAGTCGTTGTAAACCTCGCAACCCTTCTGGCCATACTTGCCGTCCACCTGCTGACGGGCGGCTTCGCGGGCCTCCGGCTTGACGTCGCAGATAGCCACCACCTGGGCATCCGGCGAGTCGAGGAAGCCGTTGAGGTCATAACGGCCCTGTCCGCCGGAGCCGATGCAGCCCACCACGATCCGGCTGTTGGCCGGCACTGCCCCGTTCAGGCCCAGGGCCCGCCCCGGCACGATGCAGGGAAACCCGACCGCGGCCGCCGTGCCGGCGGTGCGCTTGAGAAATTGGCGTCGGTTGAGCATGTTCTGACAAGACCTCCTTGGGCGACATCGTACCGGTTGAACCGCCAAGACGCCAAGACGCGGAGGAAAGCGACAGGATTCGACGTCCATGGGCGCTGGCCAGTTCGGTGTTTTTTGTGTTAATTCATTGATGTGACAGGCTTTTCAGAATCGGAATACGCCATCCCTTGGCGTCCTTGGCGGTTTGCATTCAGCGTTCAGCGATCAGCTTTCAGCTCCTGAACCCCGAACCCTGAACCCTCTTCGCACCAAGCCCTTATGACCACCACCGCCGTTTCTCACTTCTCACCTCTCACTTCAAAGTTCTCACTTCTCAGTTCTCAGTTTTCACTTCTCATTTCGCGCTCCCATCCCTCTGTCCTCATTCAACCCCCAACCATCCCAATCGCTCGGTTCTCCCTTCCGGCCGCGCTGGCCGTATAATCCCGCCTGATGATTCGAGTTACACACCTGCGCAAGACTTATGGTTCCGTGACGGCCGTGGATGACCTCTCCTTTGAGGTCCGGCCGAATGAGACCTTCGGCCTGCTGGGGCCCAACGGGGCGGGTAAGACCACCACGATGCACATGCTCGTGGGCCTGCTCCGGCCGGACAGCGGCGAAATCTCCATCGGAGGGATTACCGACCCCACCCGCCCGGAGGTTCGCCGGATCATGGGCATCGCCCCCCAGGTTCTCTCCCTCTATGACGACATGACCGTCCGCGAGAACCTGATGTTCTTCGGGCGGCTCTACGGGATGCACGGCCGGCGGCTGCGCGGGCGGGTCAAGGCCGTGCTTGAGCGGGGGGCTTTGACGGAGCGAGCCGGGTCGCTCGTGAAAACGCTCTCCGGGGGCATGCAGCGGCGGCTTCAGCTCGCCTGCGCCCTGCTCCACGAGCCGCAGGTGTTGTTGCTGGACGAGCCCACCGTGGGTATCGACCCCCAGGCCCGGCATCACATCCTCAAGGACATCGAAGACCTCAAACGCCAGGGGCGCACCATCCTGCTTACCACCCACTACATGGAAGAGGCGCAGCAACTCTGCGACCGCATCGCTATCATGGACCAGGGCCGCATCCTGGTCATGGATTCGCTGGAGAACCTGATCCAGAGCCACGCCGGCAAGGTGCTGGTGCGGGCCGAACTGGAGGAGCCGGCGCCGGCGGAAACGGTGTTGCATTCCCTCGCTTGCGCTTCGGGCTCAGAGTGGCGCGCCGACAACGGCCGGTTGCGGTTCGAAACCGACGAACCTCTGGAGGCCATCCGGCAGTTGAACGCGGCCGGGCTGGCCATCCGCCGTATCTCCATCGACCGGCCGAGCCTCGAAACCGTCTTCCTGGAATTAACGGGAAGGAGCTTGCGAGATTGAAGCGTCTTGCAGCCCAATGGCGCGGCCGACCTCTGTGTCGGCCGTCGAATACCACGTGCTCAAACGTCCGGCACGGAGGCCGAACGCTTCATGCAGGGAGCTTGCACGACTGATGCGAACGTTGTTCTACATTGCGGGCAAAGATCTGTTGCTGCACTGGCGCGACCGGCTGGGCTTCTTCTGGTGGATGCTCGGTTTTCCGCTGCTTATCGCGGTGTTGATCGGGCTGATCTTCTCGGGAGTGCTCGAAGATCCGACCCAGCCGCTCAGGGTGGCGCTGGTGGACGAGGCCGGCACGCCGGAGTCGCAACTGTTCGCTCAAATCCTCCAGGAGTCCGGCAGCGTCGCCACCCGGCCGATGAGTGCCGGCGAGGCCCGCGACGCGGTGCGGACCGGCGGGGCGTTGGGGCTGGTCATCCTCAAGAAAGAGTTTCGCATCACTCCCGCAGTGTTCTCGAACCAGCGCATGCCGGTGGCTATCGCGATGGACCCGCGTCACCAGGCCGAGTCGCACTACCTGAAGGCGGCCTTGAACCAGGCGGCCATCGAGATGCTTCGCCGGCAGTGGTTTGACCCGGCGCAGCGCTCACGGTTCATTGACGCCCTGCTTGCCGACACCGGCCGGCAGGGAGAGATGTCGGCCCTTGAGCGAAAGGCCATCGAAGGGACGCTCGGCGTGCTGGGCAGCTTCTTCGACGCACCAGCTTCAGGGGGCAAGAGGTCGCCGCTGGATGCCTTGAGTAACGTGGAAGTGGTGCCGGTCGACGCGCAGCGCATTCAGCCGCACTCGGCCTTCGAGATCTGTTTTCCCATCGGCATCATGTGGGGGCTGATCGCCCTGGCCGCTGAGTTCGCCCAGGCCATCGTGAAAGAGCGCGACGCGGGAACGCTGCTCCGGCTGCGGGTCGCCCCCATCGCCCGCTGGCAGATTCTGGCCGGCAGCGGCCTTGCCTGTTTCGCCGCCGCGGTCGGCGTGACGCTGATGCTGCTGATCTTTGGGCACTTCGCCTTCGGCGTGCGGCTGCAGAACCCGGTTGGCCTGGGGTTGGCTATTCCGGCCATCGGGCTGTGCTTCGTGGGGCTGACCATGCTGCTGTCGGTGCTGGGCAACACCGAGTCATCCGTCGGCGGCGCGGCGTGGGCGACGCTGCTGATCATGTCCATGGTCGGCGGGGGCATGGTGCCGCAGATTTTTCTGCCATCCTGGATGGACCTGGCGGGCAACCTCAGCCCGGTGAAATGGTCCATTCGCGCGCTGGAAGGCGGAATCTGGCGCGACTTTACGGTGGGAGAAATGGCCGTGCCCTGCGGCATCCTGTTGGGCATGGGCCTCGTCTGCGGCCTGGTGGGCGTAGCCATCCATCAGCGAAGAGCGTCGTGCTGAAGTTTCCAGTTCCCAGTTTCCAGTTTCCAGTAACCAGTTGCTTCGTCCGCCCAAACTGGTAACTGGATACTGGAAACTGGCAACTCACCTCACGCCCGCTTGGCGAACCGCTCGAAGTTATCGGCCAGCAGATCGGCCACATCCCGGCGGATATCGGCCTCGGTGATCTTCCAGCCGGTGCGGGCCAGGTCGGCGTACTTGTCGGCCAGCACGTCGGCGATGATGGTCCGCGAGTGGGCCCACTTGTAAATGAGCTGGTCGAGCACGCGGGCGTCGGAGTGTTGGGGCACGAACGAAAGGCCCAGCAACTCCAGCCGCTGGCTGGTCATGTCGCGGATGAAGGTGGGGTTGTTCAAGAACCACCAGCATCCAAATACCAGCAAATTAGGGTGTTTGCGGGCCGCAACGCACAATTCGTGCTGGTTCTCCCGCGAGAGCATAGTGACCAGGAAGCGGTTGTCCGGGAACGCACGGCAGAGGGCGTCCACCACGGTGATGTCGGCCGTGCCCACTCCGTCGGCCGCGAGCTGCAGACCGGGGTTGACGTTGCGGCGCACGCCGATCATGAGAGCGAAGGGAATGTTAGCCTCGCGGGCCACGGGCATGACGCAGTTCTCGATGAGCCGTCCCCGGGGCGAATCCTCGGGGAAGCGGAACGAGGGCGGCAGTGAAACGGCCATGTAGCGCGGCCGCATGCGCGCGACCCAGTCGCGCAGGAAACGCCGGACCTGCTCGACGTCGCGCTCGCGCAGCTCGCCGGTGACCTCGTAGCCCCACTCCCGCAGGCGGGGCACGGCTTGCTCCCAGCCGTTGAGCAGCGGGTCGATGCGCAGGGCGGCCTGGAAACGCTGGTCGCAGGTGTGGCCGTTCAGCCACGCGGGGCGCTCCTGGTCATCAAAGGGGTCATTGGTCATGACCACGGACTTGACGTTGGCTGTGGTGAACACCGTATCCACGAATTTCTCGACCGTGGTGGAGGCGAAGTACTTGCGCGCGGCGGCCAGATCGCGCGGGCCGGTGTCCAGGCCGAGGGCGTGCAGGACCGTCAGCACACCGCGGCACGCCTCCGAGACCGGCGACCGTTCCACGAACAGGTGCTTCCAGATGTAGTCGGCCTGCTCGCGCTTGCTCATGGCCCAGAACCGCTCGTAGGGCATGGGCGCGACGCGGAATACCTCCGCCACCAGGTAATGGTAGGTGATCAGTTCGTCTACCCCCCAGAGCAGCAGCGATCCGAATGCCGGGGCGTAGATGTGCGTGTGCATATCCAGAACCGGCGTCTCATCCACCACCCGGTGGACAAGTTGCCGCATTGATGCCGTGTTGTCCATACAAACTGTCTCCAGAACTCGAGGCGGATTATACCCGAAGTCCATCCGGTTTCAGCTATTCCCGGGGTTCAGTTGTGGTTCACGGTTCGGGAGCGGCAAGCGTTACTTCAACTGAATCAAGGCTCCCTGGCCGGCGGTGAGCCAGAGGCCGGTTTCATCGCTGATCTCGTCGGCGTGGCCGTCCTGCGGCGAGATGAGGGTTTTTTGCCGGACGGGTTTGTGGGTGTGGAGGACGAGGTTCGCGGATTTTTCCAGGCTCAGGTTCACGACCATCACGTATTCCTCGCCGCCGGGGCCGGTGAACTCGCCGACCATCACCGGCAGCCGCTCCGCGACCTTGGCCCGTCGCGAGGCTCGGGCATCTACCTCTTTAAGGATCTTTCCCGGCAGCAAGGGGAGGCCCTCCACCGGGGCCGGCGCGCTGAAGTAGACGCCGGTGGACTGCAGGCGGTTCATGATCGGCCCGATCAGGCGAAGCTGCTGGTTGATCATCCGCAGGTAGCCCCAGGTGGCGGTTTGCCCCTCGTGCTGGTCGATGGGGGCGTAGGCATAGCCGCGCTTGCCGGGGTTTCCGCCGTAGTAGGTGTACCAGGAGACGCCCCGGCCGCCGGCGGCCAGCGTGGTGTAGGCCTGGAACAGCAGGTTGGCCGGCGAGGGCGGCGGGGTGACCGGACGGATCTGATTGGAGGACACGATATTCCAGAAAGGCAGCCCATGTTTGAAGGCCACCCGGCGAACCTCCAGCAGGTCGCGGTAATAGCTGGCCGCCTTGCCGGGATCGCGCATGTCGTCGGAATACTGCACCATGTAGTTGTCGTAGCTGATAAACTGCGGCTTGACCTCGGCGACGTAGCGTTCCAGGTACTCGGTGAAACTGGCGGTGCCCAGTTGCGAGGTGTCCGGGGCCCCGATGGTGGCGTAGCCGGGGAAGAGATTGATGTACGCGAGCTTGCCCGGGGCGTACTTGCGGACTGCGGCCACGGCCTTGCCCAGGCTGGGGAAAAGCGGCGCGCCCGGTTCGTCGATCAGATAATAACCCGCGACGGCCTTGCTGTTGCCGGCTTGTTCGATCATGAGGCGGACGCGCTGCTCGATCTGCTCGTCGGTCAGCGTCCGCCAGGCTTTCACGTATTCCCGGTTCATCGCGGGCGGGGCCACAATGGCGGCCAGACCGAGCTTCTCGCACAGCGGCAGGTCGCGGGGCTGGACAAAGCCCGCCATGGTGAAGCCGCACTCGGCGATACTCTCCAGGGCGGCCTTGCGCTCGACGAACGGCTCCTGCCAGCCGCGCAACGGCCCCCAGGGGAGAATCGGGAAGAAATCAGCGGGGAATACGGCGTCCGCGAGGCGCGGCGGATCGTCGGCAAAGGCCGGTCGCGCGGCAGCGCAGGCGAGAAAGATGATAACGACGATCCAACCCCAACCGCCTCTCGTTTGCATGTCAGTCCTCATTCGCCCTGCTGGGCGTAACGGTTGAACCAGGCGCGCTCTTCAAACGGTTTCTTTTCGCGTCGCGGCCACTCCTGGGCCGGCACGCCCAGGGGCAGAAGAATGCGGATCACTTTCTCGGGCGGCACGCCCAGCATCTCGCCGATGATTTCCGACCGTCGTTCGACGCGCAGCCAGCCGTCGATCCACACGCTCGCGTAGCCCAGCGCGGTGATGGCCAGCAGCATGTTCTCCACGGCCGCCGCACAATCCTCAACCTGGAAGGCGTAGCCCTCGTAGACCGAATCCGGATTGCGGTCGATCAGACAGAGGATGAAGGCCTGGGCGGTCTGCACGGCCTGGTTGGTGGCGTGCATGGAGCCGATGCGGCGGACCAGCGCGGGGTCGTCCACGATGATGAAGCGGGTGGTCTGGGCGTTGCAGCCCGAGGGGGCCTGGAGGCCGGCCTGGACGATCCGGCGAAGGTCCGCGCGTGGAATGGGCTGATCGCGGAACGGGCCGCGGTAGCTGTAACGGTTGGCAATTGCGTCGAAGAGATCCATGGTGCTCGTCCTTTAAAAAGCCGTCTACGATCGGCATTGCTCACAGAGGGAAGCCTGAATGCTCATGGTCCGCGGCTCAAAAGCCGTAGCGCAACCCTCGGGTCATGCCCGCACGGCTCAAGAGCCGTGGCACACAGATATCAGGTTGTTCCCCGCGCGGGTCAAGAGCCGTGGTCCACAAAAGGCGGACAAGATGCCCGCCCCCCCGATCAGCGGTTGTCGCCGTCGCCGTGGAGGGCGTTGCGCTCCTTGCGGTCGCGGAGCTTCTCGACGTTGTGTTCGGCCACCTCGCCCATGGTCAGGCCCAGCTCGGAACACAAGGCGGCCACGTACCAGAGCACGTCGCCGAGCTCCTTCTTGAGGGCCTCGCGTCGCTCGGGAGTGAGCACGCCGTTGTTGTCGCGCATGAGCTTCTTGATCTTCTCGGCCACTTCGCCGGCCTCGCCGGCCAGCCCGAGCGTGGGATAGTAAATATTCTGGCCGACGCCCGGATACTGGGCCGTGCTCCGGGCCGCCTTCTGATACTCATCAAATGTCAGCACGAGTTCACCTTTTGAGGCGGCCATCAGCCGCCGGAATCTTCTGGCGTTTTGGTCCTGTTTGCTTACCAGACGCCAATTATCCTCAGAGGCCCGGAAGCCGCAAGCCGGGTCCACTACCGATCCGAAAAGCGTTCAGAATTCATGATAAGTATCGTTCGTGAAGAGGAATAGAACCGCGATGACTCACGGCTAGGGGGTGGGGTTCGACGCGGCAGGACGGAATGCCCGGGCCATCTCCAGCAGGAACAGCCCCCGCTCAGGTTTTGAGATACCGCGTATTGTTCAACCGCCGCGTTACGCCGATGCGGTCGAAGTAGTCCAGCAGGGGGATGGCGTACTTGCGGGTGGTATTCAGCAGGTACTTCCAGCGGACGCTCTCCAGTTTGCCCTCCTGCTTGAGCGTGGCGACCAGGATTTCGCGGGCCTTTTCCACGGCCTCTTTGTGGAACAGCGGGCCGTCCGGCGTCCGAATGAGGCGTTCGTGTTCCAGGAGGATCTTGAGCACGCGTTGGACGTCCGGCGGGCGGGCGCCGGTGGCGGCGGCGAGTTCGTCCTCTCCGGGCGGGTTAAAGAGACGTTGACGGTAGAGGGCGTCGATGGCGTCGAAAAGCTGCTGGTCCGGGCCGGCCAGGTTTTCGCGATGCGAAGGCAGGGCCAGGCGGTGGTTGCGCTGAGTGAGGCGGCTTTGTGTTTTGAGGCGGGCGATCAGGCCATCGAGCACTTCCTTTGAGAAGCTGCAGGAGGTTCGGAGTTCTTCAAGGGTGAGGCCGGGGCTCTCCGGCGACTGCCGGTGATACGCCTCGATCAACCCCAGCAGGTGGTCCTCGGCGGCGCAGGCGGCGTCCGCATGAATCCAGGCAGAGGAGCCCAGCGGGAAGAGCCGGCCTTCGCGGATCAGCTCCGCAACCACCGCGCGAACCCGCGACGGAGGGAGTTTGGTCTGGAGGCTCAACTCGCTTTCCTTGATCGCCAACTGCGGGGTCCAGCGGGCGCAGCATGCGATGAAAGCCTTGTCGTCGCCGATGGCCTGCACGCGTTCGCGGAGCTCCTCAAGCGTGATGCGCGCGGTGGGATGCCGGCTTGGAGAGGGGCGAGGAGGAATTTTTGCACCAGAAGGCGGGCAGGGTGGTCGTTCAACCGAATGAGGCGGGCAAGATGCCCGCTCCCCCGAACTAGGCGGACAGGATGTCCGCCCTCCGAGTTTCAGGCGCTGGGGAAGGGTGTCGATCAGCATGCCGCCGCCGATGGTGCGGACGGGGGAAAGGCTGCGGACGATAAAGCGGTCGCCGGGGCCGGCCGTCAGCGGAGACTCCAGCCGGAACTGCACGAGGGCCTCCTGGCCGGGCTCCAGGCGCGTGGACTCCAGCGGATATACGTGAGCCAGCAGTTCCGATGTGCCGGTGTGCAGCTTGAGCTGTGTGCCGCTCTTGATGGACGCGCCCTCGTGGGGCAATAGCCGGAGCAGGCCCACGCACCAGGGACGGGCCTCGAAGTAGCCGGGTGTGGCGATCACGTGGCCGCGTTCGATGATGGAGTGCTCCAGGTGGGGGATGTTGATGGCCGTGCACTGGCCGGCCAGCACGACCTTGCCCGGACGTTTGAAGACCTGGATGGCCTTGATCCGGCCACGGACGTTGTGCGGCAACAGAACGACCTCGTCGCCGACGGCGGCCTGGCCGGAGACGGGGATGCCGCAGATGACCGTGCCGTAACCCTTGGCGGTGAACGTGCGCTCCACCGGCAGGCGAAAGACGCCGTCCGTGCGTCGGGGCGCGGTGGAGCGGACCAGCGTGCCCAAGGCCTGGTGCAGATCGCCCAAACCCTCGAAGGTCACGTTGGAGACCGGGAGGATGGGGGCGTCGGCCAGGAACGTACCGGACAGGTATCCGCGGAGTTCGGCCCTGACCTGCTCGACCCGTTCGGGCCCTACACGGTCGATCTTGGTCAGGACGATCAGGCCGTGGCGGATGCCCAGCAGGGTAAGGATGTCCATGTGCTCGCGGGTCTGAGGCATGATGCCGTCGTCGGCGGCGACCACGAGCATGACCGCATCCACGCCGGCGGCGCCGGCCACCATGGTTTTGATAAAGTTCTCATGGCCGGGAACATCCACGATGCCGACCTGCAGGTCGCCCACCACGCAGGGCGCGAAACCCAGCTCGATGGACAGGCCGCGCTCTTTCTCCTCCTTGAGCCGGTCGGTGTCGCAGCCGGTGAGGCACTTGACCAAGGCGGTCTTGCCGTGGTCGATATGGCCGGCGGTCCCGAGGGTGAGATTGATCTGTTCAGCGGGCATGAGCAGGGTTCAGGGTTCGGGGTTCAGGGTTCAGGACCGAGAACTGAGAACTGAAAACTGAAAACTGAGAACTGAGAACTTTGAGATATCGAAAGTCGGCTTGCGGATTCTCATGGCTTGTGCTCCCGTCCTGATTGGTTGTCTTGCCCCAGAGCGGCGATGAGTGCCTCGGTGACGATCCGGGCCTCGCCGGGTAACAGTGTTCGCGGATCGATGAGGACGCGCTCCTTGTGGACGCGGGTGAAGATCGGCGGCTTGTGCTGGCGCAGGCGGCGGGCCAGTTCACCGGCGTCTACTTGTGACGACTGGACGCTGACGAGCATCGACGGTATCTCATGCCCCGGAAGCGAACCGCTGCCCATCTCGGATGCGCCTTCGATGACTTCAACGGACACATCGCTTGCTGAGACCGCGATGGCAGCGGCGATCTGCTTGGCTTCCCGTTCGATGTCGGCCTTGTCGCGCAGCATCATTAGCAGCGTCGGTATCTCGGCCTGGGCGGTTTCGTCGAGGAACAGCCGCAGCGTGGCTTCGAGTGCCGCGAGGGTGAGCTTGTCCACGCGGACGATCCGCGCAAAGGGATTTTTGCGCACGGCGTTGACCAGGTCGGCCCGGCCAAGAATCAGGCCGCCCTGGGGGCCGCCGATGAGCTTGTCGGCGCTGGCCAGCACGAGGTCGGCCCCGGCGGCGATGGAGCCGGGCAGCGTGGGCTCGGACGGGAGGCCAAACCGGGCCAGGTCGAACAGCGCCCCGGCGCCGATGTCGTCGATGAGCGGCAGGCCGCGGGTGTGGGCGATCTCCACCAGGACGTCGAGCGGCACCTCCGAGGTGAAGCCGATCACGCGGTAGTTACTCGGGTGGACGCGAAGGATGGCGGCGGTGTTCTCGGTGATGGCGTTCTCGTAATCGCGGGCGTGGGTCTTGTTGGTCGTGCCGACCTCGACGAGCCTGACACCGGCCGTGGCCATGACCTCCGGCAGGCGGAAGGAGCCGCCGATCTCAACGAGCTGGCCGCGCGAGACGATGACCTCTTTGTCTTTCGCGATCGTGTTGAGGGCGATGGCCGTGGCCGCGGCGTTGTTGTTGACCACGGTGGCGGCTTCGCAGCCGGTGAGCTGGTGCAGGAGCCACTCGATGATGGCGTCTCGCCGGGAGCGCGTGCCGGTTTCCAGATCGGCTTGGAGCAGCGAGTAGCCGGCCAGCTCCTGTTGGATCTGCCGGAGGGCCTGAGGTGGCAACACGGCCCGGCCCAGGGCGGTGTGCAGGATGATGCCGGTGGCGTTGATGACTTTCTGGTAATGAGGGCCGTGCAGGGCCTCGGCGCGTTCACGGATCCGGGCCCGGAGGGCCGGGCGGATGGCCTCGGCTGCATTGGGACCTGGCTCCCCGGAAGTAAGCTGCTGCCGCAGCGCGTCGATCGAGGCGCGGATGGCGGCGAGCAGGATCTTGCGCGGCATGCCGGCCGCCCACGGCTCGCGGACGACGTCCTGCAGACAAGCGTCCACCGAGGGAATCTCGCGCAACAGGGCTTGCGTAGAAGGATCCATGGTGCTTTTCATGCTACCCGCGGCGGGGACGGGCTGCCAGGGTGTCGCCGGGCGTCCGTTCCCGGCCATAGCACTCTCTGAGCCCGCAGCGCAAGCGAGGTAAGCCGGTCGCTGACGACATCCTCACCCCGTTGGGTTGTTTGCCAGATTCACAGCCCATGCCGTGCCCGCTTCGACCCGCCCGGCAAACATGCCGTAGCAGCTTCGTTAAGCGCCGTCACCCTCACATTGGGGATCCGCGGAAATATCCATTCCGCTGAAACATCGCTGAAATGCCCCGAAATCGTCCATGTCCACGTCATCATCCTTATCATGGTCTTTTTCGTCGCATCCAGGGCCAAACGGGACGGCCGGGCCATGGGCGCAATCATCGAAACGCGCCAAGTCAACAGAATCCACGTCTCCGTCGCGATCGTCATCGAAAGATACGAAGGGGCAGCCAAAGCGCGACACTTCCGTGCCTTCCGTCGTATTCGGACAGGCGTCGCACGCGTCGCCGACACGGTCGCCATCCGTGTCCGTCTGCTGCGGGTTATAGATCGAAGGACAGTTGTCTTCGGCATCCGGCTTACCGTCGCCATCGAGGTCCGCGATGCAGGCCAGCTCATACACATAGGCCGAACCCGCATTCTCTGCACCGGCAGGATCATCATAGCCAGCTCCGATCACGGCAGTGTTGCCGGAGACCGCAACGGAAACCCCAAAGGAAGCGTACGTCGCGGGATCTGGGGCGATTAGCTGCCTCTGCTGCACCCAGAGACCTTCGGATCGAACAAATACGTACGCGGAGCCCGCCTCCATCCCGCCTGCAGCATGGCTATCTGCATACGAGCCGACCCCTACCGTATCGCCTTCAATCGAAACCGAACTCCCGAAATAGTCACCTGTAGCAGGGTCAGGGGCTGTCAGCTTGGCCTGCTGGGTCCATACGCCGGCCGTACGCACGAATACATACGCCGAGCCGGCACTCATTATTCCGCTATGGTTGCTCCAAATAGCCCCTATCACGGCCGTGTCGCCGGAGATAGAGACGGAGTGCCCAAAATAATCATAAGCGGCGGCGTCGGAGGCGGTCAGCTTGGCCTCCTGGGTCCAGACGCCCGCCGCACGCACGAACACGTACGCCGAGCCGGCATTGGTCCCGCCCGCGTGGTCGCTGTAAGGAGACCCGATCACGACCGTGTCGCCAGAGACAGAGACGGAGTACCCAAAATAATCATAAGAGGCGGCCTCGGAGGCGGTCAGCTTGGCCTGCTGCGTCCAGACGCCGGCTGTGCGCACGAATACATACGCCGAGCCGGTAGTGGTCCCGCCCGCGTGGTCGCTGTAAGGAGACCCGATCACGACCGTGTCGCCAGAGA